>JACRBO010000330.1 GCA_016219235.1 Chloroflexota bacterium | reverse complement strand
CTGCTGGCACTCGATCAGCCGCGCGCCCGGCGGCAGACGTTCAACATTTGCATGAATGAACCGGTGGATTACGGCGAGATGGCCGCGTATCTCACCGCAAGTCGTGGATTGCCGTCGGTGGGCATCAAGACGCCTTATCATTCGACCTGGCTGGACAATGCGAAGGCAAAATTTCTGCTGGGCTGGCGGCCGGAGTATGATTTGAAGAAGCTGATCGATTCAGCCTGGGATTACCATCGGGCGGCGGACGATCCTCGGATTGTCTGGTATCCTGGCTGAGGCAAGTTGTCGGCAAGTGACCCACTTGCCCCACATTTTCAAGAGAGGAGCAAGCGCGCCTACGCGCGGCTCGCGTCAGACGCGAGTCTGTTGAACAGCCGCACGTGGGCGTGCTGACTCGACATTTTCAAAGGGGGGAGAGTATGGCAGATCGAAAATTCAACTGGGGCATCATCGGACCAGGCCGCATCGCCCATCAATTTGCCGAAGGCCTGAAGGTCATCAACAATGCCGCGTTGTATGCCGTCGCCAGCGCGCATCTGGATCGGGCCAACGCTTTTGCCGCACAGCACGGCGGCGAGAAAACGTACGACAACTACGAGGCGTTGGTCGACGACCCGCAGGTGGATGCCATCTACATCGCCACGCCGCATCGCTTCCATCTCGATCGGGCGCTGCTGTGCCTGAAGGCGGGCAAGCCGGTGTTGTGCGAAAAGCCACTCACCGTGAACGCCGCCGAGACGCGGCAGTTGATCGATGCGGCCCGGGCCAACAACGTCTTTCTGATGGAAGCCCTGTGGACGCGCCATCTGCCGATCTATCAACAGATTCGCGAATGGTTAGACGCCCGCTCGATTGGCGATCTGCGACTGCTGGTTTCGACCTTCGGATGGAATGTGCCCAAAGCCGGGGACGATCGCTGGTACAGCCCGGCTCTGGCCGGTGGCACGCTGCTGGATATGGGCGTCTATCCGATCGTCGTATCACAGTGGATCACGGGACAGAACCCGCGGGCGTTCAGTGTCCAATCGGTTGTGAGCAAGACCGGCGTGGATGAACTCACCGCGGGCTTATTCAAGTACGACAACGGCGTGATTTCACAGTTCCACACCGGTTTCGTCCACGACGGCGTGAACGACTTTTACATCTACGGCTCGATCGGCCACATCCGCATCCACGCCAACTACTGGGCATCGACTCAGGCCACGCTATCGGTCAACGGACAAACGACCACCGCCTCGCGTCCGTTCCGGGGCGGCGGCTTCGAGTATCAGACCGAAGAAGCCATGCGCTGCATTCGCGCCGGTTTGATCGAAAGTCCGGTCATGTCGCACGCGCACACGCTGGCGAACATGGAATTGATGGATCAGATTCGGGCGCAGATCGGCGTCAAATATCCATTCGAGAAATAACGCGTGTCCGACATTCCCCTGCTGCTCATCGAAGACGATGCCGCCGTGGCGCGCAGTTTGCGCGAAGGCTTAATCGACGCAGGTTTCGCCGTCACGTGGAAGACCACCGGCGCAGACGGCGTACAGTACGCGCAGGCCTATCAGCCGCAATTGATCATCCTCGATGTGCGTTTGCCCGACGGCCTGGGCTTCGACTTCTGCCGCCGCCTGCGCGAACTGGGCTTGCGCCAGCCGATTATGATGTTGACGGCGCGCCGCGACGAGACCGACAAAGTGCTGGGGCTGGAGATGGGCGCGGACGACTACGTGACCAAGCCCTACAGCCTGCGCGAACTCATCTCACGGCTGCGCGCCCTGCATCGCCGCGCCTATGGCGATCTATCGTCAGCCGATGCGGACGTGATTTACGTGCGGGACATGATCATCGATCGGACGCGCGCGCAAGTGCGGCGTGGTGACCAACCGATCGCCCTCACCCCGATCGAGTTCCGGCTCTTCAACTATCTGGCGCAGCACCCCGGGCAGGCGTTGACGCGCGCGCAAATCCTCGATGCCGTGTGGGGCTATGCCGCCGATGTCGATAGCGAGCGCGCCGTCAACGTCCACATCCGCCGCCTGCGCGAAAAAGTCGAGATCGATCCCGGTCGTCCTTCGCTTATCCTCACCGTTCCCGGCATCGGCTACCGTTTGGCGAAAAACTGATGCAGGATGCAGGAAGCATGATGCAAGAAAGCAGGTCGCTGCATCCTGCATCCTGCATCTTGATTACGAATCTGTAATCTCCCCGCAACCCCGCTGAAATCCGCTGCGCTTAAACTGGCGTCATTCTGAAGTTGAGGACTGACGCATGAAACGTTGGCTGTTCATCGCCGCGATTATCGCAGCGATCACGCTTGTGGGCGGGTTAAGCTACTTCACTTCGCAGACACCCTCGGTCCAGGCCAATACGCCGGCGCCCTCGACAGTTGCCGTGACGCGCGGCGATGTGCAGCAGCTGGCTACCGCTTCCGGCAAGGTAGTGAACACGCGCAAGGTCACGCTAAGCATGGGCGCCGGTGGGAGCCTGTCGCACGTCGATGTTCGTCCCGGCGACATCGTCCAGGCTGGCGACGTGCTGGCCGCGCTCGACACCGCCGATCTGGAGCAACAGGTCGCTGAAGCCGGGCAAGCGTACTTG
>JACRBO010000328.1 GCA_016219235.1 Chloroflexota bacterium | reverse complement strand
ATGACTCAATTTCTCGAAGCGCAAGGCGTTACCAAGCAATTTGGCGGCCTGACGGCCGTGAACAAAGTGAACTTCGTGATGGAGCCGGGGATGATCGCGGGCTTGATCGGGCCGAACGGCGCGGGCAAGACCACGTTCTTCAACATGATCACCGGCGTGTACCAGGTCACGAGCGGCGCACTCACCTTCAACGGCACCAACATCGGCCAGATGAAGCCGCACGACATCACGCGGCTCGGCATCGCGCGCACCTTCCAGAACATCCGCCTCTTTCCGGCCATGACCATGGTTGAAAACGTGATGGTGGGCATGCACACGCGCATGAAGGCGGGCGCGCTCGCGATCATGCTCCGCACCGAGCGCATGAGCAAAGAAGAGGACCACGCGCGCGGCAAGGCGCTGGACATGCTGGATTACGTGGGCCTGGGCCGTGCCCGTGCCGAACTGACGGCGCGCAGCCTGCCCTATGGCGATCAGCGCCGCCTCGAAATTGCGCGCGCGCTCGCCAGCCAGCCAAAGCTGTTGCTGCTCGACGAACCGACGGCCGGCATGAATCAGGGTGAGACGGCGCAGCTCACCGAATTCATTCGCTTCATCCGCAAAGACTTGAATCTCACCGTCCTGTTGATCGAACACCACATGCGCGTGGTGATGGGTATTTCCGATCGGGTGTCGGTGCTCGATCACGGCGAAAAGATCGCGGAAGGGCTGCCGATCGAAATTCAGCAGAACCAGCAGGTGATTGAAGCCTATCTGGGCAGCGGCAAAGGTCACTAACCATGCTAGAACTTCGCGACGTTCACAGTTACTACGGCAACATTCACGCGCTCAAAGGCATCTCGTTCACGGTTGAAGACGGCGAGATCGTGACGCTCATCGGCGCGAACGGCGCAGGCAAGAGCACGACACTCCGCACGATTCAGGGCCTGATGCGCCCACGCCAGGGCACCGTGCTGCTCAACGGTGTCGCGTTGGAAAAACTGCCCACCGATCAAATCGTGGCGCAGGGCGTGTCACAGGCCCCCGAGGGCCGCCAGATTTTTCCGCGCATGACGGTGCTGGAGAATCTGGAGATGGGCGCGTATCAACGCAAGGACAAAGACGGCATTCAGAAAGACCTCAATCGCGTCTTTGAACTGTTCCCGCGCCTGAAAGAACGCATCAAGCAGGCGGGCGGCACGCTGTCCGGCGGCGAGCAGCAAATGCTGGCGATGGGCCGCGCCATGATGGCCCGCCCCAAAGTGTTGATGCTGGATGAACCGTCGATGGGCCTGGCGCCGATCCTGGTGGAGCAAATCTTCGACATCGTCAAAGAGATCAACGAGCAAGGCACGACGATTTTGCTGGTCGAGCAAAACGCCATGATGGCGCTGTCCGTCGCCAATCGCGGTTATGTGCTGGAAGTCGGCCACATCGTCATGCAAGGCAGCGGCGAAGAACTGATGAATAACAAGCAGGTGCAAGACACCTACCTGGGCGTGCAGTAGACGCGCCACTTCGAAAAAGTCCGGCCATGTGCCGGACTTTTTGTTTGCCTGATGGTACAATAGCGGCCTCAATTTCGATCAAGGATCAACCCCGTGACCAAAATCGTCGAATGCGTCCCCAACTTTAGCGAAGGGCGGCGGCCTGAGATCGTCACCCAGATCCGATCGGCCATTGCCGCGATCGAGGGCGTGACCTTTCTCGATCAACATTCCGATGCTGATCACAATCGCACTGTGCTGACCTTTGTCGGCGAGCCGGAACCCGTCGAGCAAGCGGCCTTCAACGCCATCAAAGTCGCCGCGCAATTGATCGATCTCGATCACCACACCGGCCAGCATCCGCGCATCGGCGCGACGGATGTGTGTCCCTTCGTGCCTGTCAGCGGCGTGACGCTGGAAGAATGCGTGGCGATGGCGAAGCGCGTGGGCCAGCGCGTTGGCAACGAACTGGGCATTCCCGTTTTTCTCTACGAAGCCGCGGCCACTCGCCCGGAACGAACCAACCTTGAGAACATCCGGCGCGGCCAGTACGAAGCACTGAAAGCCGAGATGGGCGTCAACCCGGAACGCGAGCCTGACTACGGCCCGAACAAAGTCGGCCCGGCGGGCGCAACCGTCATTGGCGCACGCGCTTTCCTCGTCGCCTTCAACGCCTATCTCAACACCGATGATGTCTCGATCGCCGACAAGATCGCCAAAGCGATCCGGCATTCCAGCGGCGGCCTGCGTTTCGTGAAGTCAATCGGCTTGATGGTTGAGGGGCAAGCACAAGTCTCGATGAATCTGACCAACTTCCGCAAGACGCCCATCGCGCGCGTGGTCGAGACGGTGCGCCGCGAATCTGCCCGCTATGGCTGCACCATCACCAAGACCGAACTCGTCGGCCTGACGCCGATGGATGCGCTGGTCGATGCAGCCCAATGGTATCTGCAACTCGACATGTTTGAGCGCGATCAGATTCTTGAGAACAAGTTGCGCGAAGCGCTGTCGGGCGAAGCCAGATCGATCGTGCCGAATGCCTTCATCGAAGCCACTGCGGCGGGCACGGCCGCACCCGGCGGCGGCGCAGTCGCCGCGCTGGCAGGCGCGCTCTCGGCGGCACTCGCGGGCATGGTCGCTCGTTTGACCATCGGCAAGAAGAAGTATGCCGCCGTCGATGCGCAGATGAAAGACATCGCCGCGCAGGCCGATGACTTACGGGGCAAACTCACGACCGCCATCGACGAAGATTCGGCCGCCTTCACCGAAGTGATGGATGCATTCAAGTTACCCAAAGACACGCCCGAAGAACAAGCGGCGCGCAATCAGGCCGTGCAAACGGCCACTCAGCACGCCACCGATGTGCCATTACGCACGGCGCAACTGTGTTTGCAAGCGCTCGATCTCGTTCATTTTGTCGCCGCCAACGGCAACATCAACGCCATGAGCGATGCCGCTTCTGGGGCGTTCATGGCCCGCGCTGCGATCGATGCGGCCGGGATGAACGTCCGCATCAACGCCGCGTCGCTGGAGGATAAAGCACTGGCGCAAAAGTATGTGGCTGATTGGAAGGCTGTTCAATCGCAAGCCGCTGCCCGTATCGAGCAGATTCTGGCGCAAGTCGAGCAACGCGCCTCGCTCGCTTGATTTCTTTGGACACGGATAACACGGATTGCACAGATGCACACGGATCAAAGCTGTTAGATCAATCCGCGTTCATCCGCTAAATCCGTGCAATCCGCGTCCTAAAAATCCTCATGCCCCACTACGACCTCGATCACTATGAGCCGCTCCTCAACGCCGAAGACTTTGCACACCTGCAAGCGGCGATTGCGCGGCCATTGCCCCCTGCTCTGCGCGTCAACACCCTGAAGATCGATCTGGATACTGCCCGTGCACATTGGCCTGTCGAATATGGCTGGCAAATTCAAGACGTACCCTTCTGCCCGAGCGGCTGGCAGATCAGCGGCAACGAGGCAGCCCTCAGTCGCACCGTCGAACACCACACCGGCTTCTACTACATTCAAGATGCGGCCTCGATGCTGCCTGCCGAGATGTTCACGTTCGATCGAGAATTCCCGTTGGTACTCGACATGGCCGCCTCGCCCGGCGGCAAGGCCACCCATTTGCTTAGCAAGATCAACGATCGCGGTGCCCTCATCGCCAATGATAGTTCGTCGGGCCGCATCGCGGGGCTGCGATCGAATTTGCAGAGTTGGGGCACGCTGTCATCCGCGCTGACGAGTTATCCCGGCGAACGTTTTGGCGAATGGTGGCCGGACACGTTTGACTACGTGCTGCTGGATGCGCCGTGCAGCGGCGAAAGCCTGCGCACCGCCGAACGTCGCAAGACGCGCTTTGTTTCAGCCAAAGAACGGTTACAACTTCAGCAACGGCAAATCAAGTTATTGCACAGCGCCTTTCAGGCGGTGAAGCCCGGCGGGCAAGTGGTGTATGCGACGTGCACCCTCGCGCCGGAAGAAGATGAAGCGGTGATTGATGCGCTGCTGCGCGCCTATCCGCACGCCGCTACCATCGAATCGGTGTCGAACCTCGTCACAGCGCCCGCGCTCTCACACGACGGCGATGTGGACTTTCACGCCGACGTTCAGCACGCGGTTCGTTTGTGGCCACACCTGTACGACACGTCCGGCTTCTTTGCCGCGTTGATCCGCAAGCGCGAGAAGGTCGAAGCACCCAATTCGTTGACGCCGCAACGCACCCTGGCCCACGCCGGATTCGAACCGCTAAGTGAGAACCAACAGCGCGAAGCCATCAGTGCTTTGCGCGATGTTT
>JACRBO010000327.1 GCA_016219235.1 Chloroflexota bacterium | reverse complement strand
GAAATATCCGTTGGGCACGGCTGTTGGCAAAGTCACGCTGAACGTCGCGGTGCCGGAGACATTCGTCGTCACGGTCTTCGTCAGCAGATAGGTATCGGCCAGATGCCCGCCCGGCATCGGCTCACACACGGGATACGAATAGAATTCCAGCGAATACGCGGTGTTGGTGAAACTGCTGTACGTGCCGGTGATGACCGTGCCCACCACCTGCGTGATGACGGGCGTGTTTTGCAGATTGTTCGCGCCCGCGTCAAGGTCGCCCGCATCGTTGGGCGTCACACCGTCGTCGCCCAGATCAATCGGCACACCTTTGTTGGCGAAGATGCGGTTATAGCGCAAGTCGTTGCGCGTGCCGGAGTCGATCACGATGCCACGCCCCAGGCTGTAGCCAATGGTGTTGCTGGTCACATCGCTGCCGCCGATGACGGATTGCGATCCGCCGTCGATCCACACGCCGGCCAGCCCCGTGCCCACGCCGTGCGCCAACTGCGTGCCCGTGATCGTCGTGCCGATGGCGTTGCGCTGCACCACGTTGCCCACGGCCTGCGTGCCCGTGATCAACACGCCCCAACCGTAACTGCCCGCGATGGCGTTGCGCGCGGCCTCAACGTCGCCGCCCACTTGCGTGTTGGCGGCGTTTTCCAGAATCACGCCTGCCAGCACGTTGCCCCAATCGTTGCCGTTGAAGGGCGTGTCGTCCTCGTCGGATTTTGCGCCCGTCAAGTCCGTGCCGATCTGGTTGCCCTGAATCACGTTACCGCTGGCCGTGCCGCCCGCGCTGTAGATCAGCACGCCGATCTGATTGCGCGCGATCAAGTTGCCGGTGCTGGCTTCGACGCCGCCGATGGTGGTGCTGATGGCATTGCGAACGATGACGCCCGGATATTGATCGCCGAACGCCGCCGCGTTGCCAAACTTCACGCCGATGCGGTTGTTCTGGATGTTGTTGTTGGCGGCTTGATCGGGCGCGAGTGGACCTGACAGGTCTCCGCCGACCGTTCCGGTCGGACGACCTGTCAGGTCTGTGCTGACTTGATTCAACTCCACACGCAGCAACGCGGGTCGATCCGATCGTTCAGCCGCCAGCGTCCCGTTGGATTCGATGCCGACCTGAAATTCTTCGTTGGCGGCGATCAGATTGCGATCGGCGGGCGCGGTGTAGCCCAGTTGGTTGTACGACGCATCGACGAAGCCCACGCCGCCCAGCAAATTGCCGCGATCGAGTGTGCCCGTCGCATCGAGGCCGATATAGTTCCCGGCGATCAACGTGCCCTGCGGGCCGTCCTGAACCCACACGCCCGCCTGCCAGTTGCTGCCGATGACATTGCGGCCGTTGCTCCCGCCGATCAGGTTATTGAACGACGTTTGCGCGACGATGATACCCACTTCCCAGTTACCCACATCGTCCGCGCCGTCCACATCCAGCCCGATGGTGTTGTTTTGCACGCTGTTGCTGGACGCGCCGCCCACCGGCTCACCGATCTGGATGCCGTGGCCCTCGTTGCCGGAGATGATGTTGCGCGTGGTCGTGATCGTGCCGCCAATGGTATTGAGGCTTGAGCCGCTGGCGATGATGACACCGCCGTTGCCGTTGCCCAACGCCACCTGCCCGGTCTTGTCCGTGCCCAGCCGGCAGTTCTCGACATGATTGCCCGTGCCGTCCAGGCTGACGCCAAAGCCGTTGTAGATACCGTCGTTGTTGAAACGGTTGATGACCAGGCCGCGCACCACGCTGTTGTTGGTGTAAATATTCAACCCGTTGACGCCCGTCCCCGCATTCGTGCCGACCAGTTCGACGTGCGTCGCACCGCCAACCACCGAACCGTCAATCGTCAGCGGGTCACTGACGGACGGCAGCGCCGCCGCGGCTTGAATGGGGTTCACCACGAAGCCAAACAAGATTTCATCTGCGCCGGTGTGCGCGTTGGCGTCTTGCAATGCGGCGCGCAGCGTGCAGCCCGCGCCGGTGGGCGTGCACACCGAATGATCGAGGTTCCAGTAACCCGGCTCGCACACGCTGTTGCCGGGATTGCAGTCCACCATCTCGGCGTTGTCGGCGATGTTCTCCACCACGTACGTTGCCGCCGGTTTCGTGGGGATGACGCTCAGCGCGCCGTCGGCCTGCGCGATCACCAGATCGTCCAACGCATCTTTGTTCAGGCGCATCGGCAGGACAGCGATCGGATCGGCTGCGCCCAACGACTGCGACTTCAACTCCGATCGCACGTTCGTTTTGGGCGCGTCCTGCTGCGATGTGGTGATCAGGCGCAATTGCTTTGCCAGCGGATCGATCACGATCAAATCGTCGGTGGGCAGGCTGGAGGTCTTGATACGGATCATCCGCAAACGCGCTTGAGTTTCATCAGTCACGCTGGCTTGCCAAAACAAATCAACGGCGGCCCTCTCAACACCCGATCGATCGATCACGCCCAACGTCCCGTCGGTATGCAAGACGGCGATCTCTTCCGTGTAGCCTTCTTCCACTACAAAGTTGCCGCTCGCCAGCGCGGCGATGGCCGACGCTTGCGGATGGCGCTCGATGTACGGCGGAGCGACTGCTACGCGCTGGGCTACGTCCTGCGTCAACCTGCGATCGCGCCCGTGGACGACCAACACTTCATCCCCCGCGCCCACGGCGAAGTCCAGCGCGAAGTGATCGTCGAACTGGCCGAAGGTCAAGACCGTGACGGCGTGATCGACCTCGATCTTTTCGGGAACAGCATTCGCTGCGCCGCTCGCGCTTTCATAGATCAGCACGCTCGACTGCGTGCCGATCAGAATATCGGGCAGCGTGTCGAGTCGGTTGATGTGACCGACCGCCAACGCCGTGACCGCTTCGGGCAGATCGATCGAGCGAGTGCGGGGAAAATCGCCGTGTCCGTCGCCGAACAAAAAGAACAGCGACGCGCCATCGCGCATCGCCGTCACCAGGTCCAGTTGGCTGTCCGCATCGAAGTCGCCCGCGAACAAAAAGTCGGGGCGTTGGGCCAGCTGGATTGACACTTGCCCCACTGCGCGGTTCAGTGCGGGTCGGGTTGGCGGAAAGAACGGGGGCGCGGCTTCGCCTTTGGGAAAGATCGCATCCACATTGCCGCGCCGTAGTTCGATCGATCCGGCTTCATCCACCGTGATCAGATCAGGCACGCCATCGCCGTCGAAGTCGCCGTTGGTCAGCACGACGGCTTGACCGGGCAAGATCAGCTGGTCGCCGGTGGAGATGACGGCAGGCGCATCGGCCTGAGCGTGTGGCACACCAAGCATGAGAATAAGGGCAATCAAGACGGGCAGAAGCAGCAGCGAGAAACGGCGCGCGGCAGAGATGAACATGACGCCTCCTTACGAATAACGATCAATGACCGGACGACGAATCGAAGGGCGGCGACCGTGGCGCACCACGGCGGAGCTGGTGAAGTGATTATATGCAGACTGCGCGGCGGGCAGAATAGCCGACTGTCACCCATTAGCGTGATCTTTGTAACCTGGGCGCCGAGCGTACGCCAGACGGCCACCGCCTGTCTCAACCAGACTATCTTTGCCTGGATTAAGCCATTCTTTCGACTCTGCCCGCGGGACTGCGCGAAGTTGCCTGATTGCCTGTCTGGACGTTGACTTTGCGGAACGGTGCGCCTATACTGGAAATGCACCGGATGATAGCCAGTGCGCCAGGGCAGCCAACCTTGCGGGGATCCGAGGCGGGATGATGCGAAGTGCATCGATCCCCAAACGTGTCTGACGGGCATGCCAGGCTCAAGTTGCAGCGGCATAGCTCGCCGGATACAGCACGAGGTTGCCGATGTGCGACCTGTCACCTGCGGTATCCTGGGCTATCACTCAATGGCGGAAGCTACTCAGTCGGTCCAGACTGGCGCGACTGAGTTTAGGCGCGATGCTGATCTTCCTGCTTTTGTCCACCCCGGCACAGAGTGCGAGTCCCTCCTCTCCTACAATCAAGCGCGCCAGTTCTTCCATCGCCATCACTTCAAATGGTGCAACTCTGCTCGTCGTCAATCCTGATTCAAATTCGCTGACACTGATCAATGCTGCCGATGGCTCAGTGATAGTCGAACTGCCCGTCGGCATCGATCCGCGCAACGTGACCGTCGATGATGCGGGCCGCCGCGCCTACGTTGCCAATCGCGGCGCTGACAGCATCTCGATGATCGATCTCGCCGCGCGGCAAGTGATTACTTCCGTTGCCGCGGGTGATCGGCCTTACGGTGTTCTCGTCAATCCTGACGGCGATCGCGTTTACGTTGCCGGGCAAGGTGCCGATCGCGTAACGGTTCTCGATGCGGTTTCTTTGCAACTGATCGCGCACCTCACCGTGCCTGATCGGCCTAGCGGCCTCGCCCTGTCCAACGATAGCCGCACGTTGCTCGTCACGCATCTACTGACGAACACCATCACGGTGCTGACCG
>JACRBO010000324.1 GCA_016219235.1 Chloroflexota bacterium | reverse complement strand
GGCCTGATGCAAATCATTCCGGCGACGGGTGGACAAATCGCCAACGATCTGCGCTGGCCCAACTATCAGCTGAGCGATCTGTACCGGCCCATGGTCAGCGTCAAGTTCGGCGTGTACTATCTGCGGCGTTACGGGTTGGATTATCTGGAAGGTGACATCATCGCGGCGTGGGCGGCCTACAACGGCGGCCCTGGCAACGCGCGCGCGTGGAAAGACGCCTCCCACGGCGATGTCGATCTGTTCGTGGAAAACATCTCGCTGGCGGAGACGCGGTTGTACATCGAGCGGCTGCGTGAAAATTTAGCGATGTATCAGAAATTGTACGGACAATGACGAGTAACGAGTAATGAGTAGCGAGTGAGACAAAACGCGGGCGATCTTGATTCATCAAGATCGCCCGCGTCATTTATCGGTTCATTCTGCAATCCGTCTTAATTCACCACCAGACACAAATCCACTTTAATCGGTCGATTGCCGCCAAACCGGCAGTCGATCTGACTGCCATTCTCAAACGTTGCGCGTTGATACAGCCAACCGCCTTGATGCGACAACAATTGGACATCGCGCACTACGCCCATCGCGGGCAGGGTGCCGGCCAGCCAGCGGCGCGTCTCACGATCGACTTGCACATCGCAGCTGGCGCAGGTGGTGTGTCCCACCGTCATCAACTGCGCCATCCACTCGTGCGTGTTCTGACCCAGATTCGAACAACCCAGCACATTGCCAAAGCCAAACGTGCAGCGGATGACCAACCCGGAGTTGAATTGTGCATCGATCACGAAGGTAGTCTGTTCAGCAGAACTCTGCGTCCAGTACAGGGTATAGTTCGGCGAGAGTTGATCGCGGAACGATTGCATGTACGGCAAGCGCGCTCGAGTCAGATCGGTGGCCGGATCGGACGCAGTGGCGATGACTTGATCCACTTCCACAAAGGCCGCGCGCAGCGATGAATTGGCCTGGAAATCGGTCATCAGCCCGGCGATGATCAAGGGCGGTGTGCACAGCAACAGTGCCAGCATCGATCGCGCCCCCAGGTGATGCCGCTTCGTCGAGTAGTCCCAGGCTTTGTCGAGCGCAGGTAGTGACAGCAACCCCACGAACAAGCCGGCCAGTGCGCCGATGATGGCGCTGAAGACTGCATAACCGGCGGCCGATACGCTGGCTGGATACATCGGGTAGGGAGGCGGGTACGGATCGCTGAGACGGGCGATGAAACTCAATCCCTCATACGGCAGTCGACCGGCCAGCCACGCCATCAAAGCCACGCCGAGGATCCACCAGCCGAGCGTGAACGCCGACCAACGCGCGCTGGCCGACAGCCAGCCAATGAGCGTGCTCAACGGCAGAAAAATGATCAGGCCCAGCGCCAGATGTTGCCAGCCCAGCGCTGACGAAGCGTCGCGCAGCGCGGCGACCTCCTGCCACCACACGGCCAGCGCGAACACGCTGGCGACAACTGCGCCGTAGGCGGCGCCCGCCGCGCGCGTGAAGTGCCGGTGAATGTGCTCGTCTTCGAGCAACGGGGTGGACAGCCCAGCATTTGCAGAGCGAGTCATGGATGCAGATAAGTGGGTCATGGTGGATGGGTGAATGGTAATCGGTAAGTGGTCAACGGGTCAATTGGTTGATCACTTACCGATTGACCAATCAACCAATTACTGATTGACCGATCAACCGGTAACCAATTGACTAATCTTCGGCCTTCGCCCGATTGCGGAAACTCAGGCGCAGCGGCGTGCCAATGAAACTGTGCGCGACGCGGATTTGATTCTCCAGGTACCGTTCGTACGTGAAGTGCACCAGCCGCGTATCGTTGACAAAGAACAAAAACGTCGGCGGATCGGTGCGCACCTGCGTGCCGTAAAAAATCTTCAGGCGATTGCCCGCATGCGTGGGCGGCGACTGCTTGTCGACGGCCTCGCGCACGATGCGGTTCACTTCGCTGGTAGACAGCCGCGACAGCCGCTCTTCCTGCACGCGCAGCGCCATATTCATCATCTCGTCCACGCGCAGCCCCGACTTGGCAGACACGAATAATACCGGAACGTAATCCAAAAAGTTCAGCGCCACCCGCACCCCATCGCTATATTCCTGTTCGCGCGGCGTCAAAGTACCGTCCTCTTTGGGTTGCAAACCGGGCTGAATCATGTCCCACTTATTGATGACGATCACGACGCTTTTGTTTTCTTCTAAAATATAACCGGCCACGTGCGCGTCCTGCGCCGTGACGCCTTCTACCGCATCGATGATCAACAGCGCCACATCCGCCCGCTCGATGGCGCGCAGCGCGCGCATGACGCTGTATTTTTCCACACCCGGATCGATGTGCCCGCGCCGCCGGATACCGGCCGTATCGATCAACGTGATGGGCAGGTTGCCCCACTCCAGGTGCGTATCGATCGCGTCGCGCGTCGTGCCCGGCACCGGGCTGACAATGGCCCGCTCTTGGCCCAGCACGGCATTCAGAATCGAACTCTTGCCGACGTTGGGCCGTCCCACGATGGCGATCTTGATCGACTCATCGTCTTCTTCGGTCTCCAGCGGCGCAAACGACTTCACCACCGCATCCAGTAAATCACCCGTGCTCTGGCCGTGCATGGCCGAAATCGCAAAGACTTCACCCAGGCCCAGTTCGTAGAACTCAAGCGCTTCCTGCCGTCGCTCGGCGTTATCGGCCTTGTTCGCGGCCACGAAGATCGGCGGCCACGGCTCGCCGTCCCGTTCCGATTGATAGCGCCGCAAAATCTCGGCCACTTCCCGATCGGCATTCGTCAGCCCCGCTTCACTATCCACCACCAGCACCACCGCATCGGCCTCGCGGATGGCGATCTCGGCCTGCGCGCGGATCATGGGCGCGAACTCTTGCGCAGCCTGAGCGTTGGTCGTATTGGCCGACAACGGCCGATCGGACTTACGCGCCCGATCGATCTCAATGCCGCCCGTATCGATCACGGTGAAGACGCGGCCATTCCATTCGGCGTCGGCGTGCAGCCGATCGCGCGTGGTGCCTGCGACTTCGTCCACCACTGCCAGGCGTTCGCCGGCGAGACGGTTAAACAGCGTTGATTTGCCGACATTGGGTCGGCCGACAAGTGCGACTAAGGGTTTTGTCATGATCTTTCCAGAAAAGTTTCACCGCAGACTGCCGAAGGTACGTCACGAACGCGGAGAAAATGCAGTTGGTTAAAATCGCGGTGCCTATTGTATCACAACCGGGGTTGGTCAACTGGTAATTGGTAATTGGTCAACCAGTCAACCAGTCAACTGATTGACCGATTACCGATCAACCGATTACCAATCACCTCT
>JACRBO010000323.1 GCA_016219235.1 Chloroflexota bacterium | reverse complement strand
GGTGACGATGAACTATCGTCGCCGGCTTTTTTGATCAGTTGCTTTCCAGGGAGGAGTCAGGCGTCCTCAGACGCCGGTTCGGCGCTTGATCCGCACGTGGGCGTGCTCGCTTCGCAATGCGGTTGCTTTTCCATCGATTATTCAATACAATGGCGGCATCCAATCTTCAAGGAGACAGCGCCATGAGCCTTCACCCGTTGGCGGGCCAGCCGGCCCCTTACGAACGACTGGTCAACATTCCCCGCTTGATGTCGGCGTACTACACGCACCAGCCCGATCCGATCGTGCCGACGCAGGCTGTGGCCTTTGGCACGTCGGGACATCGCGGCACGTCTACAAAAAGTTCATTCAACGAAGCGCACGTGCTGGCGATCTGTCAAGCGCTGTGCGAATATCGCCAGCAGCAGGGCTACAGCGGGCCGTTGTTCATCGGCATGGATACGCACGCGCTGTCGGAAGCGGCCTTCGCCACCTCGATCGAAGTGTTTGCGGCGAACGAGGTCGATGTGATGATCCAGGCGGGGATGGGTTACACGCCGACGCCCGTGATCTCGCACGCGATTTTAGCGTACAACCGCAACCGATCGGCTGAGCTGGCCGACGGCGTGGTGATCACCCCGTCACACAATCCGCCCGACGATGGCGGCTTCAAATACAATCCGCCGAGCGGCGGCCCGGCCGATACGACCGTCACGAAGATCATTCAAACGCGCGCGAATGAAATCCTGGCCGGTGGCTTGAAAGCCGTGAAGCGTCTGCCCTATCCGCGCGCGCTGCGCGCCGTGACCACGCACGAACACGACTACATCACACCCTATGTCGAAGACCTGATCAACATCATCGATCTGGATGCGATCAAGGCGGCGGGGTTGAAGATCGGCGTCGATCCACTGGGCGGATCGAGTGTGGCCTTCTGGGCGCCGATCGCCGATCGGTACGGGTTGGACATCGAAGTGGTCAATCCGCGTGTCGATCCGACGTTCTCGTTTATGACGCTCGATCACGACGGCAAAATCCGCATGGATTGCTCATCGCCCTACGCGATGGCGAGCCTGATCAAGTTGAAGGATCAATTCGACATCGCGTTCGGCAACGACCCGGACGCCGATCGGCACGGCATCGTCACGCGCAGCGTGGGCTTGCTAAATCCCAATCACTTTTTGAGCGTGGCCGTGTGGTACTTGTTCCAGCATCGACCGGGCTGGCGCAGCGATGCCGCCATCGGCAAAACGCTCGTGTCGAGCTCGATGCTCGATCGGGTGGCCGCGTCGCTGGGCCGCAAGTTGAACGAAGTACCCGTCGGCTTCAAGTGGTTCGTCGAAGGGCTGGTCGATGGCTCGTTCGGTTTCGGCGGCGAAGAGAGCGCGGGCGCATCGTTCCTGCGCAAAGATGGCACGGTGTGGACGACGGACAAAGACGGCTTGATTCTGGACTTGCTGGCGGCGGAGATCACAGCCGTCACCGGCCGCGATCCGGGCGAGCACTATCGCGCATTGGAAGCGCAGTTTGGCCGCTCGGTGTACGAGCGCATGGATGCGGTGGCGACGCCCGCGCAGAAAACCGTGCTGGGTAACCTCTCGCCAGAGATGGTGGAAGCGCAAGAGTTAGCCGGGGAAAAGATTGTGGCGAAGTTGACGCATGCGCCCAGCAATGGCGCGGCCATCGGCGGCTTGAAGGTCGTGACGGAGAACGGCTGGTTCGCGGCCCGCCCATCCGGCACGGAAGACATCTACAAGATTTATGCGGAGAGTTTCAAAGACGCGGCACACCTCAAGGCCATTCAGGCCGAAGCGCAGATGATCGTCAGTGCGGCGTTGAAGCAGGCGGGGGTGTAAGTCGTAAGGGAACGGATGGGCAACGGAAAAACGGGTGGCCAAAATGGTCAGCCGTTTTTTGTTCGGCAAGATGCTATCTTGCCAACAGGATCGCTGATTCGCCGATTTTGCCTCTTGACATCCAAAAAAGATCGACTATACTGTAAGCGAACGTTCGCGCGAACGTTCGCACTAAAAGGAAACAACATGTCGAAACGTGTCACCATTAAAGACGTTGCCCAGAAAGCCGGAGTCAGTTACCAAACCGTCTCCAAGGTAATCAACGGCACGCATCACGTTCTGCCGGATACCGAAACTCGCATCTGGGGCGCGGTTGAGGCGCTAGGTTACAAACCCAACCGCAACGCGCGCAACCTGCGTGTGCAGCGTGCCCATATGATCGGCTATTCATGGGTCCCCGAGCAGCCCGACCGATCGCCCGTTCTGGATATGTTTTTCACCAGCATGGTCGAAGAAGCTGAAGCCGTTGGTTACCACTTGTTACCATTTCCCTATCGCGGGGCCGAGGGTCAAATCACTGCTTATCGAGAAATGATTGATACCGGTCAAGTCGATGGCTTTGTCCTGTCCAGCGTAAGCTACCGCGATCCCCGTATCGACTTCTTATTGGAGCGGCAGTTCCCCTTTGTCGCTTTTGGTCGGGAACCGGAACATGACTTCCCCTGTGTGGACGTAGATGGCGGCGCTGGTTTGCAGATGGCGACGGAGCATTTGATCGCGCGCGGCCATCGCCGGATTGCCGCTCTGGGTGGACCCGAAAATTCGCGGGTCAGCGACGATCGACTCAGTGGCTATTTCAAGGCTTTGCGGTTGGCCGGGATTCCCATTG
>JACRBO010000021.1 GCA_016219235.1 Chloroflexota bacterium | reverse complement strand
GCGCACGAACTCCATGATTTGCGCGGCAAACTCCTGGCCTTCGTCGCTGCCATAGCGGATGCCCAGGTGATACATCAGGTCGCCAAGACCCATGATGCCCAGGCCGATGCGGCGCGCGCGCAGCGCGGCCTCTTTCAACTGCGGCACGGCCGGTACATACTGATTCGCCGTGACGACATTGTCGAGGAAGTGAGTGGACAGTACCGTGGCTTCCTGCAACTTCTTCCAATCGACTTCGGCCTTATCGCCGACGTACTTCACGTGCTGCGCCAGATTAATCGAGCCGAGGCAGCAGTTTTCGTAAGGCCCTAAAAATTGCTCCCCGCAATTGTGAACGACCAATCCATTCGCAATGAAGGAGTGCGTTTCGGGCTGATGCAGGTCATATACCATTTCGCGGCCGTCGGGTTCGACGGACTTCACCGTCGCCAGAAAAGTCTCTTGATACGGTCCACGCTGCATGCGATCCAGATAGGCCACTAACTTGCTTTGTTTGGCCGTCGTCAAAAAGCCGATCTGATTGGCGAACTCGATCAAGTTAGACTTGCTGATCGCGAGTTCATGCTGCGGCTTGTGATAGTATTCTTTCTTGCCGCCTTTGCCATCAGGCATAGGCCGATAACCACTGGCTCGTCGTTCTTCATAGATGCGGCTGACAATCCCAAAGTTCAGTAACAATCGCTGAACATCCTTCACCAGAGGCAAATGACTTGAAGCCAAACGCACGGAACAGCCTTTGTCCCCGCCGTCGTTGACGTAACCATCCGCCGTAAACAGCGCCTGGAGGAAACCTCGCTGCATGGCGTCACTGCTGGCCAACACCCCGGCTGGCACTTGCAACTTCGAGTCCGTGTCAAGCAAGCCGTATTCGGCCGCCCAGGTCTTCAAGCGCTCCGAAGCCACCCGAGCCTCGTCACGGTCGATGACGTTGGTAATGCCAACTGGATAAGCGCGAACCTGGCCTTCGCGTTCCACCAGGCCCGTCACGGTGTCGGCAAACAACGGCGCCAGTTCGCGTTTTTCTTCGCCAAAGAAAGAGAGGACCGCACGTACTGCGCTGATCGTGCCGTCACCGACCAGCCACCCTAAGACCCGCCCGGCCTCTAACGTACCTGTAGTGCCAAAGCCACCGACACGATTCAAGACATGCACGCGGTCCCCGGCACGCAGCTGGCTCGACTCAACCCAGCCACGCGAAGTCATGACGCGATGATTGGCGGTCAAGCGCACCTCATATCCTTCACGTGTAATTAATCGATACACGTCCTTCACGCCGGTGGCAAATACCGGCGAAGCGGGTTGATGGGTTTCAAGGCCAAAGCGGCCATCAACAACCACCGCTGTCGCTTGAGAATTGGCAGCCAACTCATCGGCACGACACAATCCCTGTGCAGTATAGATCAGCGTTTCACCAGTAATACACGGATTCGTGGCCTCCAGTGCATACAGGTGCGGCACGGGATTGGATCGATTTGCCGCATCGAGGAACAACACGCCCGGCTCGCCATTCCGATAGGCGTTCTTCACGATGGCGTTGTAAATCTCTTTCGCGCGCACAGTCTTCAACACTTCACCGGTGTGCGGCGCGATCAACTCGAAGTCCGTGTCGTCCCGCACAGCGGCCATAAACTTATCGGTGATGCCCACCGAGATGTTGAAGTTGGTAATTTGATCTTCGCTGACTTTGCAGTTGATAAAGTCCAGAATATCGGGATGATGCACCGGCAGCACGGCCATGTTGGCCCCGCGCCGACTCCCGCCCTGCGCGATCTCGCCAAACGCCTTATCGTACACGCGCAGAAACCCGACCGGTCCGGTGGCTTGCCCTGCGCTCGACGCGACGTACGCGCCCTTGTGACGCAGCTGCCCAAAGCTAAAGCCGTTGCCGCCACCCGTCTGCTGAATCAACGCCGCATCGCGCAACGTCTGGAAGATGCCCGCGCTGTCGCGGCCCATGTCGTCGCTGATCGGAATAACAAAGCAGGCGGCCAGTTGGCCCAGCGGCGTGCCCGCGCCCGTAAACGTCGGCGAATTGGGGAAGAAACGGAGATCAGTCAACAGATGATAAAAAGCGCGCTCGGTGGCCTCGACCGCGGCCGCGTCGCTGCCCGCCGCCCGATCGGGTTCGGCGACGGCCTTCGCCACGCGGGCAAACATCCCTTCCGGTGATTCAGCGGGCTTGCCATCCGGCCCGCGCCGTACATACCGCTTCATCAGGACGACACGTGCGTTGTCCGTTAGTTTGACTGCGCGTTCTTCACTCGCCTGTTGATCCGATTGCTTCACATCCAACATGCCGACCTCCTGTAATAAGTAGTCACCAACCATTTTCAAACAAAAGCGCCTTCGCCGTGAGACAACCCATGCAGCTGTCAGCAGGCGAAGGCGCACAACTATCGATCGAGAATTTTATCGATTTCGCGGCGAATACTCTCTACATCATCAAGACCAAGGTACACAGTGGCGAAGCGGATGTACGCCACCTGATCGATATTCTTCAGCCCGGTGATCACCAGATCACCGATCATCTTGCTGGGCACTTCGGCTTTGCCGGTCTGTTGAATCTTCGCTTCGATCTGATTGACGAGACCGTCGAGCACCGCACTCGCGATCGGGCGTTTGGCGCACGCCATGCGGATGCCGCTCATCAACTTGTCTCGCTCAAACGGTTCGCGGCGGCCATCGCCCTTCACCACCATCGGCGTGTCCAGGATGGCGCGTTCCAGCGTGGAGAAGCGTTTGGTGCACGTCATGCACTCGCGGCGGCGGCGGATGCCGGGGCCGGTCGTTTCATGCGCCGTGTCGATCACACGCGTGTTATCGGATTCGCAGTAGGGACATTTCATGTTGTGTCAGGTGAAACTTGTGGTGCAGCGGTAGATACGGGTGAACCGGCCTGAATCAGAGAAAAATTCCCATATATGGGACAAGAGCGACAAAAAAACCCAATATCTGGGGGTCATTGAGCGGGCATAGTTTAGCACACCGGCTACAGCCGGTCAATAGTTTTACCTTAAAAAACAGCTGATCTTTGCGCGAGAAAAAATTCTTTTACCTTGCTAAGACAATGCAACCACGCGCTCGTAATGTGTTGTTCTAGAGTGCATCGATCTGCAAGATACTGTGGAGCTGATTCGAGGCGGTGTCAATAAGGGTTACTACGTATTCTTGCAAACCCGGTGGAAAATTTAAGGAAAGGCGTCTTGAATCGAGACATGATTCAAGACGCCTTTCACCCAGGAGATATCCAGCGACAGGCAACCACCATCGCGCGGCGATTGGCGATATCGCAACGCGTGATACGTGGCAGACGCTATTTCAAATTGTACGGCGCGCGGCTACGAGCGGCGTCGGCGCAGGAAGGCAGGCACTTCCAGATTATCTTGATCGAACTGGCGCACCGGGAAGTCGAACAGTCCACCCTGCCCAGCAGGCTGAGCGGATTCGGCGTTCGTCGGGGCCGCTGCACTCGATCGGCTCGCGGCGCCTACCGCCACCGGTTGCTGCGCGGGCGTCTGCACGCGGCGGCGCACCGGCGTCGCGCCCGCGTGATCGAAGCCCGTCGCAATCACCGTGATGCGGATGCCGTCGCCCATCTTCTCGTCGATGACCGCGCCGAAGATCAAGTTGACATCGGGATGCGCCGTCTCACGGATGAGCGCCGCCGCCTGATTGACTTCGTACAGCGTCATGTTCGGGCCGCCGGTCACGTTGAACAGAATGCCGCGCGCGCCGTCGATGGTCACGTCGAGCAGTTTGCTGGTGATGGCCTGCTGCGCCGCCGCCACCGCGCGATCGTCACCGCTGGCCGTACCCACCGCCATCAGGGCCGCGCCGCCCTCCGACATGATCGTCTTCACGTCGGCGAAGTCCAGGTTGATGAGGCCGGGCACGGTAATCAACTCGCTGATGCCCTGAATGCCCTGGCGCAGCACGTCGTCCGCCACGCGGAACGACTGCTGCAAAGTGGCCTTCTTATCGACGATCTCCAGCAGCCGATCGTTGGGGATCACGATCAACGTATCGACGTGTTCCTTCAACGAATTGATGCCCACTTCGGCGGCGGCCGAGCGCTTGTGCGCCTCGAAACTGAACGGGCGCGTCACCACGCCGATCGTCAACGCGCCGACATCGCGCGCAATGCGGGCCACCACCGGCGCCGCCCCCGTGCCGGTGCCGCCGCCCATGCCGCACGTCACGAAGACCATGTCCGCGCCCTTCAGGCTGGCGTACAGATCGTCGGCCGATTCTTCGGCGGCCTTCATGCCCACTTCGGGATTGCCGCCTGCGCCCAGACCGCGCGTGAGCTTATCGCCAATCCGCACACGCTTGGGGGCGTTGGACAACATCAACGCTTGCGCATCGGTGTTGATCGCCACAAATTCAACACCCTGCAAGCCTTCGGCAATCATGCGGTTGACGGCGTTGGTACCGCCCCCACCCACGCCCACGACTTTGATCTGGGCAAATTGCCCTTCCGGGCCGGCCATGTCATCGTAATACGGTTGCATTGCTGTCCTCCTGGATCGAGTTCTCCCCTGCTGCATTCAATCGAGCACGCTTCTGGGGCGCTGGCGCTGCGCCATGCGATGAGTGCTCAAGTCATCGCGTCCCACTTAATCGCTTAACTATTCCGATCGGGCAGCAGCTTCTTAAAGAAGCCGCTCAATCGCTCACCCCACACCGGTCGATCGGCATTTTTATCCGGCCCCAACCCGGGCTGCTCGGCCTGATCGCGCCCCCACAAGAGCAGGCCAACCGGTGTCGCGTAAGCCGGTGAATCCACGGTATCGATCAGGCCGCTGATGCCCTGCGGCTGCCCGATGCGCACGGGCAAACTCAACGCCTGCCGGCCCAACTCACGCAGGCCGCGCAACTGCGCCGTGCCGCCCGACACCACTACACCGGCCGGCAGCAAACCATCGTAACCTGAACGCTTGATCTCTTGCAGAATCAACTGGAAAATTTCTTCGGCGCGCGCTTCGATGATCTCCGCCAGATCGCGGCGCTGCACGCGCGTCACACCGCCGTCGCCAAACGCTTTGACCTGCACCACTTCGGTCGGATCGATCGTTTCAAATCGCGCGTGGCCGTGCTCAATCTTCAATTGCTCGGCCGCTTCGGCGGGGACGCGCAGACCTACAGCCACATCGTTGGTGATATGTGCACCGCCCACCGCCAGCACGGTGGTGTGCCACACACTGCCTTCGATGAAGATAGCAATATCGGTCGTGCCGCCGCCGATGTCGGCCAGCACCACGCCCATCTCTTTTTCGTTGTCGGTCAACACCGCCGTGCCGGATGCGATCGGGTTCAGCACCAGCCCATCCACGCCGACGTTGCAGTTCTCCACGCACTTCAACAAATTGTGGATCGACGATGTTTGCCCGGTCACGATGTGCGCTTCTACTTCCAACCGGAAGCCGCTCATCCCGATCGGCTCTTTCACGCCATCCTGGCCGTCGATGGTATAACCGCGCGGAATGACGTGCAGCACTTCGCGGTCTTGCGGGATGGCAATCGCGCGCGCCGCTTCCAGCGCGCGGCCCACATCTTCACCGGTGATACCCTTGTCGCCGCGCGAGACGCCCACCACGCCCCGGCTGTTGATGGCGTTGATGTGCGCGCCGGACACGCTGACAAACGCCCGCGCGATCTCATAC
Source organism: Chloroflexota bacterium (assembly GCA_016219235.1). The sequence continues at coordinate 277 of JACRBO010000021.1, read as the reverse complement.
CCGCTCGATCGTTCTGCTTTCTCGATCGAGGCTTTGATCGCCGACGCGGCATCCACCACATTCACGACCACGCCCTTCTTGATGCCGCGCGCGGGTGCCACGCCCACGCCCACGATGCGCAGTTCGTTGTCCGTGGCCTCGCCGACCAGCGTACAAATTTTGGTGGTGCCTACATCGATGCCGACTATCGTGCGTTCCATAAGCTGCTCATCTTAAGACGATTTAACAAACTCGGCGCATTATACCTGATGCCGCGCCCCTTGTGCAGGGTGAATTT
>JACRBO010000037.1 GCA_016219235.1 Chloroflexota bacterium | reverse complement strand
TGCTCAATCAGGCGCAGGCGACCGTGCAGAACGCCGTGCGCACGGCGGTGCTCATCAGCGTGGTTGCGCCGCTGCTCATCACGCTGGCCGCGGGTTGGCTGGTGTATCGGCTGGGCCGGCAGATGACGGACAGCGTCAACGCCCTGCTGCGCGGCGCGAGCCGGGTAGCGGCCGGTGATTTACGCACCCCCGTCGAGCTGACCGGTCACGACGAACACGCGCGTCTGGCGGCGTCATTCAACACGATGATGAGCGGCCTCGCCAGCCGCGAGGAACGTTTACGCACGCTGCTCAGCCGCATGGCGCAGATTCAGGATGAAGAACGCCGTCTGATCGGGCTGGATTTGCACGATGGCCTGACGCAGTTGATGATGTCGACGAACATGCACCTGAACGCGCTGAACGCGCTATCGGCCGCCCGATTGGATCCTCAAGCCTTACAGGAACTGGACGTGAGCCGCTCGCTGATCAAACAGGCGATCGATGAAGCGCGCAAAGTCATCGCCGAACTGCGGCCCACCGTCGTGGATGATTTCGGTCTGGAGGAAGGTCTGCGCCGCTACGTGAGCGAAGTGAGTGAGGCGCAGCACTGGAGCTACGAGGTCGTTGCGACGACAACCGATCTGGTCATTGCGCCCGCCGTGCGAACGGCGATTTTTCGCATCGTGCAGGAAGCGCTGAGCAACATCAGCAAACACGCCCGCTCTCACAAAGTGCGCGTGGAGCTTACTGCCGACGATCAAAACCTGTGCCTGCGCGTGCAGGATTGGGGTCGCGGCTTTGAGCTGGCGGAACCCGCCGACGAGTTGAGCCACATCGGACTGGTATCCATGCAGGAGCGCGCGGCGATGATGGGCGGCGTGTGCCGCATCGACAGTAAACTGGGTGAAGGGACAGTGGTTGACGTGCGCATCCCGCTGGTGGCCCTGATCGAAAGGAACAAGCATGTCCAAAGCTGAGATTACGCTGGTCATCGCCGATGATCATCCCATGGTGCGAGCCGGCTTGCGCAGCATGCTGCTGGCCTCGCGCATCAAAGTGGTGGGCGAGGCCGGCAACGGACAGGATGCTTTAGCCATCGTGCACCGGCTCCAGCCGCAGGTAGTGCTCATGGATATTCGCATGCCGGGGGTCGATGGCATCCAGGCCCTGCAGACGATTCGAGCGAACAAGCTGCCCACGAAAGTGATCATGGTCACCACGTATCGTTCCACGGCTTATTTGCTGCGATCGTTGTCGGCGGGGGCGGCGGGCTTTGTGCTCAAGGATATTTCACGCGAGGAACTGCTGGCGGCGATTTATTCGGTGGCCGATGGCGCGTCGCTGATCGATAGCCAGTTTTTGCAGGCGGTGCTGCGCTCGCTGGAAGAAACGGAAAACCTTCAGGAAGCGCCCGCGCAGCTGGTGGAACCCCTCACCGCGCGCGAGATGGATATTTTGAAGTTGATGGTCGAGGGGTTGACCAATCAGGCCATCGGCGACGTGCTGGGGCTGAGCGCCGGGACCGTGAAGGGCTATGCCCAGACGGTGATGCATAAGCTGGGCACATTCGATCGGACGCAGGCGGCCGTCAAGGCGATACGACTGGGGTTGGTGAAGTGACTCCACTGCAAGAAAGGCTTTAGCCGCCGTCCTCGGCGGCGTCTCGCCTTCGGATTCGCGCCGGGGACGGCGCTTTGAGCAGTTTTTCGGAGGCCCAATTTTATCTAATCCGCGCCCGACGGTTCATCTCAATCCCGACAGTTAGCCGTTATCTTGAGGTCTTCAGATAGCGGAAGATTGTCGAGATCAGACGGGTCGTTAAATGCGGATTAGATGACGCCTCTCGTCACTTCAACGACTACCGTTCGGAGGGGGAAAAACCTTCCAGACGGTAGTTTTTTGTTTGCCCGCTTGCCGGTATGCTGTAAGCGATGAAATCCAAAGAACTGCGCGCCCTGTTGCAACAACCGACTATTCTGGCCGTGCCCGGCGTCGCGGATGCGCTGACGGCGCGGCTGGTGGAAGACGCCGGCTTTCTGGCCGTGTATGCCGCCGGGGCCGGCATCGCCAATGCCCAGTACGCCATGCCCGACATCGGGCTGGTGACCATGACCGAGATGATCGACGCTATTCGCCGGATTGTCGAGGCGGTCAACATCCCCGTCATCGCCGACGCCGACACCGGCTACGGCGCGGTGCGCAACGTCGTCCGCACGGTGGAGATGTACGAACGCGCCGGTGTGGCGGCGCTGCAAGTGGAAGATCAAATCACGCCGAAAATTTGCGGACACTTCAGCGGCAAAGAGGTCATCGCCGCCGAAGATATGGCGCGCAAAATTCGCGCCGCCGTCCGCTCCCGGCAGGACATGCTCATTATCGCCCGCACCGATTGCCTGGCCACCGACGGCCTCGACGAAGCGATCCGGCGTGGGAATCTATATGTTGAAGCAGGTGCGGATTTGATTCTCGTTGAAGCCCCGACCGATAAGGACGACATCGCCGCGCTGCCGAAGCGTATCCGCGCTCCGTTGATTTTCAACATGACCGAAGGCGCCAGCACGCCCATGATGGCGCATGATGAGCTGGAAGAGTTGGGTTACAAGATGGTCGTCCATCCCAGCCTGACGGTGCGGATCGCGGCGCGGGCCGTGCAGAGCGCGCTGGCCGTCCTGCAAAAGACGCACAGCAGCGAGCTGTTGATCTC
>JACRBO010000322.1 GCA_016219235.1 Chloroflexota bacterium | reverse complement strand
GTATAGCGCAAAACTGTTGGTGACTTTTCAATTGCTCCCGCCGGATTGCCAAATCCGGCGTCTGTGGCGATGGATTTGGCAATCCATCGCGAGCAGGCCCAGCCGCCACACGCTTGCCCAACAGTTTTGCGTTATACCCCATTTAGATTGGCTGGCAGCATCCGTGCTTTATCGACCAGGCGTGAACTCGCTGGTAATTCTACCACCAGTCGGGGCGCACTCGATCATCGTCCATGCGCCAGCGCAGGCGTGCTCAGCCGCTCGAGCAGTTCGCGAGCGGAGCTGGCATGACGGATTGAAAAGTGGGGGTTGATCAGCATAGCTTGCTCAAGGTGTTGTCTGGCCGCCGCCCGATTGTCCCGTGCCAGCTCGATCAGCCCGGTGTGGAAGTGCAGCAGCGCGTCACGAGTGCCCAGGCGCAGCGCCTCGCGACTGAAACGCCGCGCTTCGGCATAATGGCCATTTTGATAGAGCGCCCACGCCACGACATCCGCCGCGTGGATGGTGGGTCGCCGCCCGTAAGCGGCTCGCGCCCGATCGAGCGACGCGGCCAGATCGATCCCGTGATCGAGGTGGAACAGGGCCAGTTCCAAATCAACATCAACCCCGGCGCTGGCTTGCAGCTGCTGCAGCGCGCCGACCAGGTCGTGTTGCCGGCGTGCCTGGTCGAGTTGCCCGGTCACTTCATACAGATCGCCCAACGTCACGACGAATTCCGGTAGAGGCAAAACATCAACCAGCATTTGATAAGTTCGAATCGCTTCATCGAAGTTGCCCTGCGCGGCGCGCACACGAGCGATGCCCGCCTGCGCGTACACGTAATCCGATCGAACGCTGAGCGCCCGCTGATACGTGGCTTCGGCCTGGGCCAGATCGCCACGATTGAAATACAGGTTGCCCAGCTGCACCTGCGCCCACAACGTGCCTTCGCCTGAAGGATAGCCCGCCGCTACCGCGCGCTGCATCGCCTCGATCGCGCCGGCCATGTCGCCGTGCAGTTCGCGCAGATAAGAAACGCGACTGTATGACGCAATATCCGGCCGGGTGTCGATCATTTTCTGGAAGGTGGTCGCCGCCTGATCGTACAAGCCCAACTCGATCTGCGCGTCGCCGATGACGCCGTATACCTGGGCACGATACGGATTGATCGAACGGGCGACTTCGCCCCATTCCAGCGCTTCATAGAATTGATGGCGGGCCAGCGCCATCGAGCCGATGCCGAGTATCGCGTCAAGTTGATCGGGCGCGCGGCGCAGCGCTGCGTCGAATGCCTGTTGGGCCGCGGCATATAGCGACGCATCGCCGGTTTCGCGCACGCGTTGCAACAACAGTAAGCCCAATTGCGCATAAGCTTGCACGTCATCGGGATTACCGCGCAAGCGATCTTGCAGCTGCGCGATTGCGCTGGGCGTCGTCGGCGCGGGGCGATCATTCGACGGGCCAGGGACATCGATCGGGTAACGGTTGATCGCTTGAGTCAGGATCGTGGTGACTAACGCCGTTACAGCAATCAACATCAGCAGTTGTGGGCGACGATTCGTTGACGTGATCATAGATCGTGGTGGAGGGGCGCGATTGCTGTCGCGCCCCTCTCGCTGGAAGTGTTTAGCGTGTCCGCAAGTTCGCCATAGCGCCGGCGTTATTGAAGATCAGCATCAGCCGCGTCCAGTACAGATTGGTGTGCAGGTGAAACTGGCCGGAATGCGGGGCCGCCAGGTACGGAAAGGTCGATCGGAACGGTTTGTCGTTGCCATTCAGGCTGTCGTTCAAGACGGCCACCAGTGCGGGATTCATCGCGAAACTGGTGTCGCCCGTCGTCACCTGCCACGCCGCTCCCGCCACCGCCAGCAGTTCGATATCGATCACATCATCCTGCAAGCGGCGGCCATTGGGGAAACCGCAAGCGTCGCCGCCCAGCAGGCCCAGCTGGTAGTTGGGTGTGGGTGCGCACACCTCACCCGGCCGGAAGGCCGTATTGAGCCGCAGCATCTCCGCCGGTTGCGCGCTGGCATCGGTGAACTTGTTGACGTTGAAGCCGACGGGCAGTGCCAGCGGGCCGCCCGGCGTGGTGATGGTAAATGGCGCGCCCAGGTCGATGCCGGTCAGGAATATCTCAAAGATGTCGTTGCGCGGCTGGCCGGGATTCGGCACGCCGTACAGTGCGCCCAGCAGCGTCTGCAGTTCAGGCGTGAGCACACTCTGTTGGAGCAACGGCACGGCCAGATACGTCGCCAGGTCTTGCTCCGGCTTCAGGCCGTTGAACACATCCTTCAGCGCCAGCGGCAGCACGGCTTCATTGACCAACGGCATGCCCAGGCGCGAAATCTGCACCCAGGGGCCGCTATGGGTGGAGCTGCCCAGGCCTAGCGTGCGCAGGCTCTGCCGGCTTGAAGTTGCCCACACGCCGATGACGGTGTTCGTCACGGGCGAGGCGCTGTTCAGTAGTCGGCTGGTCGGCACTTGCAGCGCCAGGCTGTGATTGTTGAAGCCCGACAGGCCGTCGAGGCCCGGCTGCCTGCCGCCGTTGGCAATATCGTAACCAATCGGCGTGTTTTGCTGGCGCAGCGTCAATAGATCGAAGATCGCACCCAGGTCTACCCAGAACGGATCATCCGTCTGACCGGCAAACACCTTGACGCCGCCGACCACGCTGTGAGTGGCTGCGTTGAACATCGCTTCGTAATCGGCTGCCGACATCGACTTGCCGCCGACGTTGACGGGCGGCACGCTCAGAGCGCTGCCCAGCACCGTCGTCACCACTGGCCCAACCTTGGGCGTGGCGATCTCGGTGACAGTGTACGTTTGCCGAACGTTCAAGTCGGGATCGGTTGCCGACGAGACGACATTCGTGTTGTACAGGAACGTG
>JACRBO010000325.1 GCA_016219235.1 Chloroflexota bacterium | reverse complement strand
CGGTCAGATGCTGCGGCTGACTGAGCAGGATCATCGACGGATCGAGGATGCCGTTGTTCAGGCCCACGTAACCGTTCTCGATCGCCCGATCGAATTCGACGTTCTCCAGCGGGCCAACCGTCAGACCGTTCACGTCTTCCAACGCCAGCAAATACGCGATGCCTACCGCCGCCGATGAACTCAGCCCGCCGATCGGCAACGACCCGGCGACCAGGCCATCAAAGCCGCGCCGCAGCGGTGTGTGCCGGTTCAATGCCCAGGCCGCGCCGCGCGCGTAATTGCCCCAATGGGCGTCAATTTTGGCCGGAATAGCGCGCACAGCAAACTCGACAGGCGGGCTGAATTCGAGGCTGTGCAGGCGGACGCAGCCATCGTCATTGGGCACGTAGGCCAGCCAGATCGGCGCGTCGATGGTCATGCCGGTGACGAGACCCAGTTGATGATCGACATGCGCGCCTAAAGGGCAGATGCGATACGGCGAGCGCACGAGGCGCACTTGACTGGCGGCGTGGTCAAAATGATGGCGGTATTCGTCGATAAGGTATTCGGGTGTATGAGGCATCATTGACTTTCACGACAGAGATTTGCGCCAGGCCGGCGCAGACAGCAGCGCGATTATATCAGACCCGGAGCGTCAAACGGGGGCAGGCGGCGATGCAGCAGATCCAGCAACTCGCGCAGCGCGCTTGTTGCGTGCTGACGGGTGTCGGCGTCGAGGGGCAGCGCGTCGAATTCGGCCTGATCCAGCACGCGATACGCGCCCGCGGGATCGATCCACACGTCGAGCGCGAGATCGACCTGCGCGACCTCGTCGGCGCTGAAGACGGCGGGCTTCACGATGTTGCAGTACCAACCCTTCAAATGATCGTCCTGAACGGAATGAATCTCGAAGATGTTGTACCAGCGATCGGCGAAGAAGTGCTCTACAAATCGATCGTTTTGTTCAAACACCGCGTAACCGTAATCGGTGGTCGGGCGGTTGAAGCGCGCCTCCAGCCGGATGTATGTGGGTGTGCGCTCAAGGACGTGACCGGTGTACGACCACATCAGTTCGTGATGGAGGTTGAGTTTGCGAATGGTGATGGGTGACATGACGAGTGATGAGTGATGAGTGACGAGTGATGAGTGACGAGTGATGAGTGATGCGTAAATGGCTACAGAATCATCAACGCTGCGGGCTGTAACGCAACGCGCACACGCCGCCCGATCGCGCCCGGCGTCGATCGCGTTTCGATCTCGAAGACGAGGTCTACGTCGTTGACGCGCACGACCACGCGCTGATAGCGCCCGCGAAACGCCACGTCGATCAGTTCGCCTTCGATCACGTTGGCCTGCGGGGTCTCGGCGAACCACTCACCCTCAGCATCAAACGGATTGGGATCGAGTGTCGCGGCGTCGGGGCGAATCAATAGCGTGACGGCTTGCTGCGGCTTTAGCGCGCGATCCGTGGTCGTGTGCAGATGTCCGAGCGCGGTGCGAATCACGGCGACGTTGGCGGCCTGGCTGATCACCGTGCCGTCGATTAAGTTGGGCAGGCCCAGGAAGCGCGCGACAAATTCCGAGGCAGGCCGCGCGTAAACTTCAACGGGCGTGCCAATCTGCTCGATGCGGCCCGTGTTCATAATCACGACGCGATCGGCCACGGCAAAGGCCTCCGCTTGATCGTGCGTGACGTAGATCGAGGTGAGATGCGCGCGCTTCAAGATGCGGCGCACTTCGATCATCAATTCTTCGCGCAGCTGCCGATCGAGCGCGCCGAGCGGCTCGTCCAACATCAACAACTTTGGCTGCGGCGCGAGGCTGCGCGCCAGCGCCACACGCTGTTTCTCGCCGCCAGAGAGTTGATGCACGTCGCGCTGCTCGAAGCCGTTCAGGCCTACCATCGCCAGTGCAGCCTGCGCCCGCGCGCGAATTTGATCGGGCGGCAGGTTTTGCATGCGCAGCCCGAAGATCACGTTAGCCCACACGTTTTTGTGGGGAAACAACGCGAAGTCCTGAAACATGAAACCGAAGCCGCGTTGATGCACGGGCACGTCGCGCAGCGTGCGATTGTCAAAAATCACGTCGCCCGCGTCGGCGATCTCCAGCCCGGCGATGACGCGCAGCAGCGTCGTCTTGCCGCAGCCCGACGGACCGAGCAGGCAGATAATTTCGCCGATGTTGATCTCAAATGAAATGGAATCGAGAACGAGCTGACCGGCAAAAGACTTATGAATGTCGTTGACTTTTAACAACACCATGCGGTTAATCTGTGTAACCATCGGCCTGCAACACGGCGAGGAATTCGGCGGCAGTGACGATACGCGGTCGATCTAACGACTTTAGATCGAGCAAATGCCTGTCGCCTGATACGATGTAATCGGCTTCGGCGGCGATGGCACACGCGATCACTTCGTCGTCATCGGGATCGGCCAGGACAAACGCCGGAATCGGATCGGGGCTGGTGAAGACGCTGGAGAGTTTGAGATAGCGACCGATGAGATCATCAACGGTGTGCTGGATGGCCGTCAGCCGCGCCTGAAACTTTGGCCGGCTGATGACATCGCGGAATTCGGCAATCAGCGCCGGCGAAGTACAGAGTGTAATGTCCGGGCGGGCATCGATGAGACCGATAATGTCATGCGGCGCGCCCGACCACAACAGGCCCGACATGACCAGATTCGTGTCAAGCACGACCCTCACGATTGGCCCGCCTCTCTGCGCGTGCGGCGGCGATTTCGGCCTCGAGTTCGTCCGGCGTGATCGGATCAGTGGCGTTCAGCGCGATCAATTTGTCCGAGATTTCCAGCAACCCACCCTGACGCGGCAAATCAATGCGCTTCAGGAAGAGGCCGTCATCTTGCTGAACCACAAGGACATCTTCGGCGTCACCCAGTGCGTTACGCAACTCGTCCGGCAGGGTAATAACACCCTTAGAGGTTTTGGCGATTCCGATTAACATGGCTTGCCTCGCTGTTTCTTATCGCACCGGCTCTCGTAAAAAGTATAGCACTCGCGATGTTAAGCGTCAATCAAAACTCGCCCACGTCGCCGAAGCGGAAGCGTTCGATGGCGATGAGACTGAGCGAGACGACGATCATCAACAGCGTGCTCATCGCCATGGCCTGGCCGTAGTTGGCGGAACCGGGCTGGCTGAGGTAGCGGAAGATGGCATAGGGCAGCGTGGGCGTATCGGCGCGGCTGATCATGGCCGTCGCGCCGAACTCGCCCATCGACACGCTGAAGGCAAACGCCCCGCCGATAAGCAGGGCGCGCGCGATGATGGGCAGATCGACTTCACGCCACACGCGCCACGGATTCGCGCCCATGACACTGGCGGCCTCGCGTAGATTCGAGCGGATGCTGCGTAACGCGGGTGTGATCGTCCGCACGACGAAGGGAAAGGCGACGAGCGAATGCGCCAGCGGCAGCAGCGCCCAACTCGATCGGAGCTGAGGAAACCCGATGAGAAAGCCGAAGCCCAGCGTCACGGCTGATGCGCCCAGTGGCAGCAACCAGATCGGTTCTAGCAGGGCCGGCGTCATTGCGAGGAGCATTTTTGCGCGACGAAGCAATCCCCGGCGTTCGGCAACGAGATTGCTTCGCCGCTCCCACTCTGCTGCGCTTCGGGGACCGTCGTGCGCGGCTCGCAATGACGTTGAAGACGCGGCCTGTTGACTCGTGTATGCGGCCAGCAAGCCAATGATCAACGCAATGAGCATCGTCGCCAGACCAAAGAACAGTGAGTTGCCCAGCGCCGTCAGCGGCGGCACAAACAGCACCGAACCGCGCGGATTCGTCGCCAGGTTCACGTAGTTGCTCAAAGTAAAACCTGATTCATTGACCAACGATTTAGCCGCCAGTGCGAACAGCGGCGCGAGCAGCACGAACAGAATGCCGAAAACGACCGACACAACCAGCCCTTTTTCGCCGCGCGTGATTGGTCGGCGTTGAAGCGCATGACGCGGGCGCAGATCGAGCGGCACACTGGCCTGGCTCTGCAAACGGGTGTAGACAGCCATCAGCGCGAAGGTACAGGCCAGTTGCACGCTGGCTAACGCTGTGGCTAAAGGCAAATCCAGCGCAATCTGGGTCTTGCGATAGATCGCCGTCTCGATGGTGTTGAACTGCGGCCCGCCCAGGATCAGGATCACGCCGAACGAGGTGAAGTCGAAGATGAAAACGAGCAATGAAGAGGCCAGTACCGCTGGTTTTAACAGCGGCAGTGTCACCTCAAAGAAGGTGCGCCAGCGATTCGCGCCCAGCATGCGTGCGGCGTTTTCGATCTGTGGATCGAGGTTCGACCAGAAGCCGCCGACGATTCTCAACACGACCGTGAAGTTGTAAAAGATGTGCGCTAGCAGAATGACCCAGATCGTGTTTTGAATGTCGATCGGCGCGTAATCGATCTTGAGCATTGTTTTGAGTAATTCGTTGATCCAGCCACGCGGGCCAATCAATGCGGAGAACGAAGCGGCCACGACCACCGTCGGCAGCACAAACGGGATCGTCGTCAGGGCGTGGAGCAATGTCTTGCCGCGAAAGGTAAAGCGCGCAAAGACGTAGGCCGCGGGCAGGGCGGCGAGGACGGTGAGCGCAGTGGAGACAGCGGCCTGCCAGAGCGTAAACCACAGCGTATCCCGATAGAACGGGCTGCCGATAATCTTGCCAAACGACGAGAGGTCGATCACGCCATCGGGCGCCAGGCCGCGCGCAAAGATCACGATCAACGGGTAGAAGAAGAAGATCGCGAGGAAGGCGAGAGGGATGAATTTAGTGAGGTAGTTGGTTAGTCGGGTAGTCACGTAGTCAATTGGTAACTGGTGATCGGTAACTGGTTGACTGGTTACCGCTTGACTAATTACCAGTCAACCAATTGACCGATTTCCGATTACTTCAGAACCGTATTCGTCCACGCCTCGATCCACTTGTCGCGATTCTGCGCGATTACATCGGGGGCGAGTGTGGCGGGTTGCTCCGCGAGCTTCGACCACTTCGCAAACACGTCCGGCAACTTGGCTTGCGGATTCACCGGATACACGAATTGATTGAGCGGCAGGTCTTCCTGATACGGCACGCTCAACATGAAATCCAGCCATTTTTCAGCCAGATCGCGCTGCTTCGCGCCTTTGATGATCCCGGCAAACTCGATCTGACGGAAGCACGTTTGCGGCGCAACAATGGATTCGGTCGGGGGCTGATCGATCGGCGGATCGGCGAAGACCACTTCGGCGGGCGGGCTGGAGGCGTAGCTCACCACGATCGGGCGCGGGCCTTTGCCGCTCGATCCGCTGAATTCGGTGTAATAGGCCGTGTTCCAATCCTCCACCACCTTCACGCCGTTTTGCTTCAACGCCGCCCAGAAATCCAGCCAGCCGTCTTCGCCGAAGGTGGCGATGGTCGCCAACATGAAGGCGAGACCCGGCGACGAACCAGCCGGGTTTTCGACCACGAGCAAATCTTTGTATTTCGCATCCGTCAAATCTTTCAGCGATTGCGGCAGCGGCAAATTCTTCTGCGCAAAATACGCCTTGTCGATGTTCAAGCACACATCGCCAAAGTCGATGGGGATCAGACGCCCGTCGGGATCGAGTTGGAACTCGGCGGCAATCGAACTCAACGCCGCTGGTTTATACGAGTCGAGAACACCGGCTTCCAGCGCGCGGCTCATGAACGTGTTGTCCACGCCAAACAACACATCGGCTTCGGGATTGTCTTTGGTGAGGATGGCGCGATTCAACGCCTGACCGGCGTCCCCCTGTTTGATGAACTGCACCTTGACATTGTTGGCCGCCTCGAATTGTTGCAACACGCTGTCACTCAGCGCAAACGACTCGTGTGTCAGCACGGCTAATGTTCGCGGCTCGTCGGCCGGCGCGGGTACAGTTGACTTGAGCGTCAACGTCGGCAGTGGAAACATATCGGCCGGCTCAGTTGGCTGCGCGCTCGATGGCGTCACGACCGGCTGAGTTTGTGTTATCGGTTCAGGCGTGGCGGCGATTGGGCTGCACGCGGACAGCAGCAGCGCCACCACTAAAAAAGCCTTGATTTTAAGGTATTTCATGCGATTGCTCCTTGTCAGTCTGGCCGGCGTGAATGACCAGCACCAGCCCATCGGTCACCCGGAGGGTGACTTGAGATTGAGTCAATACGTTGCTGATACCCAACGATGCGCCCAACGGCAGCACGGCCTCAGTCAACGGATACTCGCAGCCTTCGATGGTGACGCCGTGCGCGTCGCCTTTTAAGGCAATGAGTGAGAGCGTGTCACCCACCCGGCCGGTGATCTCGGCCCGATCGCGGATCACGCTGATCGAGAGGTGGCGATCGACGATGCGGGTCGATACATGCTCAAGTATGGGCAATGTGAGCAGCATCAAATTCGCCAGCGATTGATCCCAGCGTCCGCCCAGCGCGCCCAGGATTGTAATCGCGGTCGCGCCGCGATCGAGTGCGAGCCGGATCGCTAATTCGAGATCGGTGTAATCCTTGCGAGTGGGATACGTGATGAAGCGCGTGCCCGCGTGCTTCAAGCGTTTGCGTGTGACATCATCCAGCGAATCCAGATCGCCCACCACCACATCCGGGATCACGTCGATCGCCAGGGCGTAACGCGAGCCGCCATCGGCGGCGACGATCAGATCGGCGGAGGCGAGCCAGGGGACCGCCGTGGCTCGATCGGGTGGGTTGCGGTTCGCAAAAATTAGGGTGTGCATAGCGACTCCGTCGACCTGACAGGTTTCCGGCGAACCAAAGGTTCGCGAAACCTGTCAGGTCATGATCAAAAAGAAAAACCACCCGGGGATGGGTGGCTGATTGACATCGTCTCCCTCCGCCGGCATTATCCGGATCAGGTTCGTGGGTCGGCGACGGATTGATCGCCCTCTCAGCCCGCCTCCGCGAGCTCCCCAAATTCAATTGTAAAGCGATTATACCACGTCAATTTAACCCTTG
>JACRBO010000340.1 GCA_016219235.1 Chloroflexota bacterium | reverse complement strand
CTGCGCGCGGACGGCGGTCTGCGCACCGGTCGCGATGTCGTGAAAGCGATCTTGCTGGGCGCGGACGAGTTTTCATTCGGCACGGCGGCGGTGGTGGCCGAGGGCTGCAAGATGGCGCGCGCCTGTCACCTGAACACCTGCCCCGTCGGCATTGCCACGCAAAAGCCTGAATTACGGGCCAAATTCGACGGCCAACCCGAATACGTGATGGCCTTCATGGTTTACGTGGCGCAGGAAGTGCGCGAGATTCTGGCGCACCTGGGCCTGAAGACGATCGATGCCGCGATCGGGCGCGTAGACTTGCTCCACCCGAACGATCAGGCGCTGCCCCGCGATACGCAGCTCGATCTGAAACGCCTGTTGATGGCGCCGCCCTACGATCAACCGCGCCGCTTCATGGGCGAGCGGAACAATGTCTCATCGGATTCGCCGTTGAACGATCGATTGTTGACTGAAGCATGGATCAAGCCCGATCGATCACGCGCGCTCAATTACGAGATCAACAATCGCGATCGCACCTTTGGCGCGAAACTGGCGCAGGCCATTACAAAACGCTGCGGCGAAGCGGGCGTGGCCGATCACCCGATTGAAGTGTCACTGCGCGGCAGCGCGGGCCAATCGTTTGGCGCGTTCGCCGTGCCCGGCATGCATCTGACACTGACCGGCGAAGCGAACGACTACGTGGGCAAAGGCATGGCGGGCGGAAGAATAGTGATTAGTGATCGGGGATCGGGGATCAGGGATCAGGTGTTGGCGGGCAATACGTTGTTGTATGGCGCGACCGGCGGCGAGTTGTACGTGGCGGGCCGCGTGGGCGAGCGCTTCGGCGTACGAAACAGCGGGGCGAAGGCGATTGTGGAAGGGCTGGGCGATCACGGCTGCGAGTACATGACGGGCGGCCTCGCCATCATCCTCGGTTCGGTCGGGTACAACTTCGCGGCGGGTATGACGGGCGGTCTGGCCTTTGTGTACGATGCGGACGGCTGTTCAGCCGCGCATATCAATCGGCAGATGGTTACTATTGAAGCATTGAAGACTGAAGATGAAATCGCTGTGCAAGCGTGGCTGTATCAGCACGTGCAGCTCACCGACAGCGAAGCCGCGCAAGCGATTCTGGCGGATTGGCCGACGGCCTCGCAGCACTTCCTGAAGATCACGCCGAAGGACCTTCCGAATCAAGTGATGCCGCTGCCGACTATGATGATGGATACATTGCAAGCCTAAAATCGATCCACGAATGGACACGAATCTGCGCGAATGAGATCTTCTTTGTGCGATGGACGCCGCTCTGGCGATTGAAACACCTGCACTGCTCCGCAGCGCGGTGCAAGTGTCGCAGCAACAACGGCACGAAGTCGGCCCTTCGGCAGGCTCAGGGCAGGCTCTGCGCCTACAGTTACACGAAGCCGACGTAGGTCGGCTTCGTGTAACTGTAGGCGCGAATTCCATTCGCCAGCCTTTGCACAACCAAAACTGCGGTACAATGATCGGCATGAACGACAGTCCTTTCACGGTCGATCAGGCCGCACCGTTCACCGGCTCGATGACGAGTCTGCGCGAGATCGCACAGGCGCTGTCGGCCGCGTGGGACCTGGACACCACGCTCGATCTGATCGCGCGGCGCACGGCGCAGGTGATGCAGGTCGATTCGTGCTCGATCTATTTGCTCGACGTCGACGGCGAACGCTTGATCCTGCGCGCCTCGACGCGCCTGGCGCGCAGTTCACTGGGCCGCGCCCTGCTCCACCTGGGCGAAGGCCTCACCGGCTGGGCGGCGCAGCACGGGCAGCCCGTCGCCGCGCGCGACGCGCAAGCCGATCCTCGCTTCAAATTCCTGCCGGAAGTCCGCGAGAAGGAACTGCACTCACTGCTGGCCGTGCCGCTGGTCAATCGCGAGCGCGTCATCGGCGCGATGAACGTGCAGACCATCGACTATCACGACTTCAGCGCGGACGAGATTGAATTCGTCTCGCTGATCGGCGACCTGGCGGCGGGTGCGCTCGATCGCGCCAGCCTGTACGACAAGATGCAGCGGCAAATTACCGAACTCACGACGTTGGCGAAAGTCAGCGAGACGGTCACATCGCCGCTGTATCTGGACGAGATGCTCGATCTCGTGGTCGAGATGGCCGCCAAGGTGATGAACGCGCCCGTCTGTTCGCTGCGACTGCTCGACGATGCGCGCGGCGAACTGGTGGTGCAGGGCAACAATACGCGGCCCGCGTTCTGGTCCAAGTCGATGTTGATCAGCAATGCGCCCATTGCCGAACAGGTGGCGCAGGCCCGCAAGCCGGTCACGATCGATCGGCTGCCCCCGACCGCGCCGGGGCGCGCCTCGGAGTTGGTGCAGCAACTGGGGCTGGTGGCGATGCTGTCCGTGCCCCTGATCGTTCGCGAAAAAGTCATCGGGATGTTGATCTGCTATATCGATATACATCGCGAGTTCAATGCCAACGAGATTGCCCTGTTTTCGACGCTGGCGAATCAAACCGCGCTCGCCATTGAGAATGCGCGGCTCGTAACGAATGCGGCGGTGGTGCGTGAGATGCATCATCGCATCAAGAACAATTTGCAGACCGTGGCGATGCTGTTGCGCATGCAGGCCAGCGGCGATGAGGCCTTGACCGCAAAGGATGTGCTGCACATCAGCGTCAATCGCATTTTGAGCATCGCCGCGGTGCATGAGATTCTCTCGGAAGAAGGCTTCCGCTTAGTCGATGTGAAGGATGTGGCCGAGCGCATCGCGCGGCTGGTGGCGCAGAACATGCTGCGGCCCGAT
>JACRBO010000339.1 GCA_016219235.1 Chloroflexota bacterium | reverse complement strand
CTACACTGAGGCGCGCTGCGGCCTCACTCGTGCCTTCCGCCTCGCCGCCGACGATCAACGCGGATGGATGTGTCCAATCGATCGAGGTATAAGGGCGGGATTCATCCGCCTCAGCCACATATACGTTCAAGCCCCGCACCCGATCGGCGATCATGGCCCAGTCGGCCGCTAGAATGGGCAGGCGAAAATGTGCACCCATCGCGCCGCGCACCACTTTGGAATTGAACGCATCGACGGTTTCCGGCGCAAGCAGCACGGCACTGACGCCAGCGGCGGCACTTGATCGCAACAATGTGCCCAAATTACCGGGATCGCGCAAGCGATCGGCGATGACGATCAAGCGTGGTTCACTCGGCCACGGCAACTGCGGCTGCTTGATCACGCCGATCAGACCCTGCGACGTCTCGGTTTCGCTGCACGCTTTCAACACCGCGTCAGAGACATCAATCACTTCGATGTTTCGTGCTCTTAGCCGCTGCACCGTTTCATTGGCGCGGGGCAGCAGCCGTTGAGCGCAGAAGATCCAATCGGGCGTGAAGTTAGCCGCCAGCGCGTCGTCGATCAGGCGCGCGCCCTCGATCACACATCGCCCTTCGAGCAGGCGCTGTTTTCGATCGGAGAGCGATCGCAGGTACTTTACTTTGTCGTGATGCACGCTCGTGATCATAGGAATAGAAAAGGCGCAGAGAAGGAACTCTGCGCCTCGAAGACTCTGCACGGAAAGTTTTACGCGCCTCTGGCGACTTTGACCAATTGCGCAAAGCCGCTGGCGTCGCGCACGGCGATGTCGGCCAGCACTTTGCGATCGATCGCGACGCCGGCTTTCTTGAGGCCCGCAATGAAGCGGCTGTAAGACAGGCCATTGATGCGGGCGGCGGCGTTGATGCGGGCGATCCACAAGACGCGGAATTGGCGAGCACGGGCGCGGCGGTCGCGGAACGAATAATACAGTGAATGCAATCGCGCCTCACTGGCTTTTCGCCACAAACGATGGCGGGCGCCTTTCTGACCCTTTGTTAACTTCAAAACTTTGTTATGCTTGCGCCGGAGATTCGGTCCGGCCTTTGAACGTGGCATGGTACTTGTCCCTTCTTGGTGATAGTTTACCCTCGGCCCGAGGGCCTACGGGGAGGTGACGGCGTCAATAATGACTTCGGCAAGAAACCCGGCTCTTGCGAACCGGGTTTCGAATCAGCTCAGCGATAACTACTTGCTCTTGAGGTATGGGGCCAGGCGCTTGACGCGCTTGCGCAGGGCCTTGTCCGTCACGGTCTTGAGTTCGCCGAACTCAGCCTTGGCGCGCGCCGACTTGCGGCGGCGCAGGTGACTTTTGCCCAGGCGCGTGCGGCGCAGAACGCCGTTGGCGCTGAGGCGAAAGCGCTTACTCGTTGCTTTGTGGGTCTTGATCTTGGGCACTGTTCGATTCCTTCTTCGGCAGAGTCTTCTTGGGCTTGCCCGACGGCGCCAGCACCATGAGCATCGTGCGGCCTTCCATGTTGGGAAACTGCTCAATCACGGCGATGTCGGCTAGCTCTTTGGCAACTTCATCCAGATCTTCGCGCGCCAGCTGCGGGTACGCAATTTCGCGGCCGCGGAAACGCACGCGCACTTTCACTTTCATGCCATCTTCCAGCCACTTCCGCGCATCACGCACTTTGAAGCCGCGATGGTGCGGGTCGGTCTTGGGCCGCAGCTGGATTTCCTTGACCTCGATGACTTTCTGGGCTTTTTTGGCCTCGCGTTCCTTCTTGTGCTGCTCGTACAGGAACTTGCCAAAGTCCATGATCTGCACGACGGGCGGCTCGGCTTGCGGTGAAATCTCCACCAGATCGAGCTGCGCCTCGCGCGCCATTCGCAGCGCGTCTTGCGATGAAACAATGCCGACGTGCTGGCGATCGGCGCCGATCAGACGGACTTCGCGCGAACGGATTTGTTCATTGATTCGATGGTCTTTGGCAGCGATGAGAGTGTCCTTTTAAGTAATTTTCATTGTAACCGCCCGGCGAACGCGCCCGGGCGGCTACGGAGCGAAATCATATCACAGTCAATTTGTTTCGTCAACAGCCCGATCGATTTTTCGGGCGAAGCGGTCCGGCCTTCCCCGTGGCTATTCCTTCTTGTCGATCACATCGCGCGCCATGGCGATAAACTCGGCCAGCGGCCTGGCCTTCAGGTCTTCACCGGACCGCAGGCGAATCGCCACCGCGCCCGCTTCCTGTTCCTTGTCGCCGATGACGAGCATATAGGGAATCTTCTGCAACTGTGCGGCACGAATCTTAGCCTGCATCCGATCGCTGGAGGCGTTGACTTCCGATCGGATACCGACAGCCTTCAACTGCTTCTGAACGTCCTTAGCATACTCCACGTGCCGATCGGCGATCGGGATGATCGCGGCCTGCACGGGCGACAGCCACACCGGGAATGCGCCCGCGAAGTGTTCGATCAACACGCCGAGGAAGCGCTCCGTCGTGCCCGTGACGGCGCGATGCAGCACGACCGGCGTGTGCGGCTGACCGTCTTCGCCCGTGTACTCGCAGCCCAGGCGCGCGGGCTGAATGAAGTCCACCTGAATCGTGCTGAGCTGCCACTCGCGGCCCAGCACGTCCTTCGCGATGAAGTCGGCCTTCGGGCCGTAGAACGCGGCTTCGCCTTCGACAGCGTCGTAAGCCACTTCGTTCTTATCGAGCGCGGCCTTCAACGCCGACGTGGCCTTCTCCCACTTCTCGTCGTCT
>JACRBO010000310.1 GCA_016219235.1 Chloroflexota bacterium | reverse complement strand
ACAGTTCCCGTTTGATCAAATCGCGGCGTGCTTGCGGCGCACCAACCAGGGTGCGTACCTTGGACTGGTAGATTTTGCCGGGCTGTCCCGCACGATAGTCGGTTAGAAACTGCGGCCAGGTGTCTTCGCCCGGACCGAGAAAAATGGTATCGGCATGGTGCGCCGCTTCGCCGGGCAAGGCCGTGACGTGCAGTCCGCCGAGCGCAACCCAGGCCCCTTTCCTTCGATAGTGATCGGCCAGAGCATAGGCGCGATAGGCGGATGTGATATAAACTTGAATCACGACGAGATCAGGCTCGTCGTTCAGGTCAAGTTTCTCGACGTGCTCATCTTGAATGACAATCTCGTCATCCTGGCGGAGATACCCGGCCAGGGCCGCCAGCCCCAGCGGCGGAAATAGCGAGTATTTGATGGGTCGCCAGAACTGGCTGATCGCTTCGGTCAGGGCGGGCAAGATCATTTTGACTTTCATCGAGACGTTCCTGATCAATCTTCGGGAGTAGGGCGTTGAATCTGAATCTCTTATAGCCGAAAGCGCGGGAGAAACGAAGGCTTCAAGTGGGGCAAGGTCTGCACTCACGTGCTTGACAGTGGGCCGGGTTGACTTGATAATCGAGACTGACGAGTAATGAGTGACGAGTGATCGGATTTCACTCGTTACTCGTCACTCGTTCAATCACCAGGATTGATTATGGTCGCCACGAATTTCATCCGTCTCTTACTCGTCGAAGACAACGCCTCGCTCCGCGCCGCGATGAAGTCCGGATTGGAGGAGACCGGCAAAGTCACGGTCATCGCGGAGACCGATCGGGGCGAAGGAGCGATCGGGTTGGCGCTGGCCGACGTGCCCGACGCGATCTTGATGGATGTGCAGCTGGCGGATGCCATCAACGGGGTGCAGGCCGCCGTCGCCATCCGGCGTGAAGTGGCGCGGTTGCCCGTGGTCTTTTACTCGATTCAGGACGATGAACGCTACTATCGCGATTTTCTCGCGTCCGGCATCCTGACGCACTACGCCTACGTCCGCAAGAGCAACTATCTGTTGCCGGCGATGGTGGTGCCGCTGCTGCGCGATGCGCTGGCGGGACGCAGTTTCATCGATCCCGAGATCGAGCAGCGCGTGCAGGAAGTGCGCCTGAAAGATGAAGACTCGCCGCTGGACTGGCTGGAGCCGACCGAGCGCGAGGTGGTGAAGCTGCTGGCGTTGGGCATGACCAACGAGCAGATCGCGGCGCGGCTGGGATTTCGCGATCGGCGCGCGGTCAGCCGCACCAACGGCCAGGTTTATGCGGCGTGGGGGCTGGCCGACTCTGCCGAGGATGAGAAGACGGCGCGCGCGCGGGCCACGTTGATCTACACTACGGGCCGCATGATCAAATGGGACGACGACGGCACGCCGCGCGTGCGGGATGCCAGAGAGATGTGGGTGCCGTTAGTGAGATAGTGCAATAGTCGGGTGGTCGCGTAGTCGAGTAGTCAGGTAGTCGAGTGGTCGGGTGGCCGGCTGTCACAGCGCCCCCGAAGCGTTAGCGGAGCAGGATCGGTCATTAAGCATTGTGCATTATGAATTATGAATTGAGCATTGTGCATTGTGAATTGAGCATTGATCGTGCGTTTGATTGAATTCCTGCTCTATGCCGGCGTGCAGGCGGTGTCGCTGTTCAACACCGTTATTTTGCTGTGGCTGGGTCTGACCGTGATTCTGACGGGCGACCGCCGCAAGCCGGCCACCATTGCGGGCAGCGCGGGTTTGCTGTTGGGCGCGCTGTTCTTCATGGGCCATACCTTCATCATCGGCCACTCGCTCAACATCGGCGGGCGCGGCGTCGATACCGTCTGGAAAGTGATGTGGGTGGTGGCCATCACCGCGCCGTACTTCTGGGGCCTCTCCATCTTTTATTACTCCGGCAATGCGGCGGCGGGCAAATGGGTGCGCCGCGCTCTGACGGCCGCCCTGTTCTTCATGATCGTCTCGATGGCCTTTGTGCTGCCGCTGCCGTCGATTATGGAATTCATGCTGGCCCCGGTGCTCGCGCCGATCATCGCCTGGGCCTATGTGCCCTATTTGTTTCTGTGCTTCACGCTGCCGCTGATCGCGCTGCGGCGGCGATCGAACGAGGCCCGGCTCGATCCGTTCCGGCGGGCGCGGCCGTGGCTGATCGGCACGGCCATCATGCTGACGCTGGCGGTACTGACCTTTGCTTATGCGGCGTATGCCATCGTGCCGCAGGCGATACCGATCTATACCATGACGTCAGCCGTGCTGCTTCAACTCTACGCGGCCGACGGCGCGGTAGCCGGCTTCATCGCGCTGGCGATCATTCTGCTGGGGCGCGCCGTCGTCTCCAACGCCGTGCTGACCGAGCGGCCGCAGTCCAATCGCGGCTTCTTCATGCGCTGGCGCAACGTGGTCGGCGTGGCGATCCTGGGGTCGGGCTTTATCGCGTTGCTGTATACCGCGCCCATTCCGCCGATTTACAGCCTGATGCTCACGGCCATTCTGGCTGTGATTGCGTATGCGCTGTTCAACTGGCGGCAGTACGTGGAGCACGCCGAATTCATGCAGCGGCTCGATCCGTTCGTGAAGAGCCTGCACTTGCACGATCACCTGTTGTCGTCGGGCACGGACACCTGGACTGAATCGCGCGATCTGTTTACGGCGCTGTGCCGCGAGGCCCTGGGCGCGGAACGCGCGTGTCTGGCGTTCGAGGGCGCGATGCCGGCCACCGGGTCGCAGCGGCTGGATTATCAGTGGTCGCCCGCGCATGAGGCGGTGGTGCAGCAGCCGATCGAGCGACCGGGCGAATGGGCGCGGCTGGCCGGCGAGCAGCTGGCGCGCGTGGCGGTGAACCTGCTGCAACAGCGCATCGCGCAGGTGCAGGTGCTGAGCGCGCAGCATAAGCGCATCATTCACGATGAGGTGCTGCCGCAAATTCATCTGGCCTTGCTTAAAGTCGAAGGCCTGCGGGCCGCAGGCCAAGAGGCCGCGCGAAGCGTGACCGACAATACACGAATTGATGAA
Source organism: Chloroflexota bacterium (assembly GCA_016219235.1). The sequence goes on along the minus strand of JACRBO010000310.1, from coordinate 4,413 downwards.
GCGACGAACGCCCTCACGCAGGCGCATCGCCGCCTGTCCGGCCTGGTGCGCGAGATGAGCAACGCGGTGCCCACGCGCCTGGAAAGCGAAGGCCTGATCGCGGCGCTGCACAGCGCGGTCGATCACGACTTCCGCGATAGTTTCGATGCGCTTGACTGGCAGGTCGATCCCGGCGCGCAGGCTCGCGCACAGCGCCTGCCGCTGTTCGTGAGCGAAGTGATCTTCTTTGCCGCGCAGGAAGCCATTCGCAATGCGGCGCGGCACGGGCGGGGGGCCGAGGCTAATCGGAAGTTGAAGCTGGACGTGGCGATCCAGAATGGATCGGGCCTGACGATTGTGATCGGCGACGACGGCGTGGGCCGCGCGGCCACTCGTGCCAAAGGTGAAACCGGCAATGGCCTCGCCTTTCACAGCACAATGCTGGCCGTCGTCGGCGGGACGTTGAGCGTGGAGGATCGATCGGGCGGGGGCACGCAAGTGGTGATTAGCGTTCCCGAAAGTTAGCGGTATACTCAGTAAATCGCGCAAGCGTCCTGAGCGGAGTTCTGCGTGCTTTTCGCAGAACGCAGTCGAAGGATGCGATGCCACAAAAAACTGGTTTCGTATTCGATCCGCGTTCTTCGACTACAGCCCGAAAAAGCGCGGGCTTCCGCTCACGCCCTGTCCGCGAAGCGGGGGCGCGCCAGGCGGAATGCTTAACTCGTTTTCGTGACACCGTGATACTTGTAGAGCGACCAGGTTTCTCAGCGGAACCTGGTTTTTGATGTCAGTTTCAAACTTCATTCGGATACGTGCATGGTTAATTCTCAACGCCCCATGGATTTGCGCCGCCGCCGCGGCCGCATCATCAACTTCTTCTTCCGCGCATTAGCTGCCGCCTTCTTCTACGATGTGTTCCTGCGCAACCTCGGCTTTCGCGCCCGGGTGAATCGCACCATGCTCGATCGGTATGTGCGGCTCGCGCGGCAGTTCCGCGCGCTGGCCGTGGAACTGGGCGGCGTGATGATCAAGCTGGGCCAGTTCATCAGCAGCCGCATGGATATTCTCCCGAAAGAGATCATCGACGAGTTGGCGAGCCTGCAAGACGAAGTGCCGCCCGAACCGTTCGATCGGATTCAGGTCGCGCTCGAACAGGAATTAGGCCAACCCATCGCCGCTCTCTTCCACTCGATCGAGCCGCTGCCCGTGGCGGCTGCGTCGCTGGGCCAGGCCCATCACGTGACGCTGAAAAACGGCGAAAAAGTGATCGTCAAGATTCAACGCCCCGGCATCGAAGCGATTGTCACAGTCGATCTGGCCGCGATTCGCACGGGCGTGAATTGGCTCAAGCGCTACGGCCCCATCCGCCGCCGCGCCGATCTGGATGAACTATTCGATGAGTTCGGCCGCACGCTCTATCAAGAGTTGGATTATCTGGCCGAGGGCCGCAATGCCGAGAAATTCGCCGCCGACTTTGCGGACTGGAAAGAGATTCGCATCCCGAAGATTCACTGGGAGCACTCGACGCGGCGCGTGCTGATGATGGAAGACATCGGCGCGATTAAGATCAGCGATGTGGCCGCGTACACGGCGCAGGGCGTCCCGGCGCCGGCGGTGGCGCAGATGCTGTTTAAGTTTTACTTGCAGCAGGTGTTTGTCAACGGCTTCTTCCACGCCGATCCGCATTCGGGCAACCTCTTTGTCGAGCCGAAGGGCGACGGGAAATTTTCACTGAACATCGTGGACTTTGGCATGGTGGGCACGATTACGCCGCAACTCAAGGCCCAGCTGCGCGAGAGTTTCATCGGCGTGGCGACGCGTGACGTGCACCGGCTGGTGATGGCGATGGAGGCGATGGGCTGGCTGCTGCCGACGGCGGACAAAGCGCAGATCGAACGCGCGGCGGACAAAGCCTTTGCCCACTTCTGGGGTATCAGCATGGGCGATCTGCAAAACGTCGATCTGAACGAGGTCCGGGAATTCACCCGCGAATTCCGATCGCTGATCTACTCGATGCCGTTTCAGATTCCGTCCGATATGCTATTTCTGGGCCGCGCGCTGGGGATTTTGTCGGGGCTGGCGACGCAGATCGATCCGCGCTTCAATGTCTTTGAGGCGGCCGCGCCGTTCGCGCAGAAGATGGTGGCTGATGAGAACGGCTCGGGGATCAAGGTAGCGGTCGATCAGGTCGTCGAACTGGGCAAAGCGATGATCCGCATGCCCACCCAACTCGATCGGCTGTTGGAACTGCTCAATCACGGCGAACTGCGCATCAACGTCAACGAGACCGATCGGCTGATCGTCGAATTCTCGCGCATGAATCGCTCGCTGGGGCGCTTGCAGTGGACGATTTTGTTTATGGGCTTCTTGCTGGGGGCGATTATCTTGCAGTCGGCGGGCTTTACTGACCTCAGCCCGGTCGTGTTTGGCATGGCGTTATTCGCCGGGGCCGGGTTGATTTTGAAGAGGTGAGGCCAAACCTGACAGGTCTTCGCAGCCGCGCCGAGACCTGTCAGGTTCTCAGCAAATTGATCGCGCTGACCCACAACAGCAGTTGCACCAGCAGCGTGCCGCCCCACACCACGTACGACGCCATGCGCTCGCGGGTGTAGGCTACCGCGCCAAACATCACATTGACCAGCAGGGCCAGCAGGCCGATCAACGGCAGGATGAACACATCGGATGCGGGGCCGATACGATCGGCCAGACCCTCGACCGAGTAGTGCAGCGGCAAACGGGCGGGCAGATCAGGGTAGCGAAAGCACACGAAGGCAAACAGGCCCAGCACCATGACGGTTGCCAGCGCACCGAAACCCAGCGCCAACCGATCGCGCCACAGGGGCCAATCGAACAGGGGCGGATGCTGCGTGGTCTGCGTCACGGCCTGCGTGGGGCCCAGTTCGTAGCGCGCCTTGATCGATTCGATAAAGCCCGCGGGATCGGCGGGCGCGATGGCATACGCCAGCGTCGGCGTAACGACGATTAATTGATTCTTCAATGCGCCCGGCGCATAAAACAGCGTCAGGCCCACGTCGGGCACTTCGGCCTGGCCGTGCATCAGGCCGGGCCAGCGCCAGCCACGAAAGCGCGAAATGTTACCCGTAACCTCGGTGCCCAGCAAGATGCGCTGGATCGCATCGGTGGGCACCACCTGCCGAATCGGGCCCCAGTCGATCGTCAGCATGTTGCGATCGAGCGCATACGCCGAGCGCGCCAGCCCGAACAACTCATACGCGAGCAGGCCGATCAGCGGCAGCGCGATCACGATCAGCAGCACCATCAAGAACGTGATCGGCCCGATCGGCTGGCTGCCGATCACGCCGATGGCGGCGAAGATGATGACGATCAGCACCAGCACCAGCAGCAGGCCGGTCTGGGTGCCGATGCGTTTATCGGTGAGCCATTCTTCCATGTTGGTAAGCGGTCAATTGGTAACGGGTCAATCAGTCAATTGGTGAACTGGTAACTGGTGATTGGTCAACTGGTGATCGGTCAATCAGTCAATTGGTCAACTGGTAACCGGTCAACCAATTGACCAGTTACCGATCAACCGATTACCGCTCAACCGACTGCGGCCGTTTCCCGAACATAGACCGGCGCACACCAGTGACGATACTTGTCCAGCTGGCCGCGCACGGTCTTGAAGTACAGATCGCGCATCGCGCCGACCACCGGTCCCATGCGGCCGTTGCCCACCGCGCGATGATCGCACTGCGTGATGGCGACGACCTGCACGCCCGTGCCGCAGAAGAAGGCTTCGTCGGCCACGTAGAACTCGGTGCGGCTGATCGGCCGCTCGACAGTTTCCAGGCCCAATTCCTCGCGGGCCAGTTCCATGATCGTGGCGCGGGTGATGCCCTCCAGAATATCCTCTTGCACGGGCGGCGTGATCAGCTTGCCGCCGCGCAGCAGGAAGATGTTCTCCGCGCTGCCCTCGCACACGTAGCCGCGATCGTTCAACACCAGCGCCTCATCGTAGCCGTTCTTCACCGCCTCGGTCTTGATGAAGGCCGAGTTGACGTAGGCGCCGGTGATCTTGCCGCGCGGCGGCACATTGTTGTCGCTGACGCGCTGCCATGACGAGAAGCCCACGTGCGCGCCTTCTTCGTTCTCGACGTAGCGATTGTAGGGCACCGACCAGATGCTCAGATCGTCGTTGAGATCGTGCAGCCGCACGCCGATGATCTCGTTGGACTTGTAGGCCAGCGGTCGAATATAGGCGTCGGCGCGATAGCCTTCGCGGCGCAGCAGTTCCAGCGTAAAGTCGCACAATTGCTGGGCCGTGTACTTCGGCGACATCATCAGAATCTTGGTCGATTGCAGCAAACGGTGATAATGTTCCAGCTTGCGGATGACAAACAACTGGTCTTCGGCGGCGTTCCAGTAAGCGCGAATGCCTTCAAAACAGCCGGTGCCGTAGTTGAGGGCATGATT
>JACRBO010000308.1 GCA_016219235.1 Chloroflexota bacterium | reverse complement strand
ACGTCTGGACGATGGTTAGCGGCTCACGATAAAAGTGCAGCGCATTGGCGATGACCAGTCCGTCAAGGCTGGGAACGCTATCGCGGATCGGGCGCGTGAAGTCCGCAATATGATAGTGCACGCGCCGATCGGGGAATCGATCGTGCATCGCGCGTTGTTGTTGGCGCACGGCGTACTCATCGCGCTCGATCGAGTGGAGCGCGCCCGACGGCCCGATCAACTCGGCCAGCGCCAACGTGAACGCGCCCGTGCCCGATCCAAAATCCGCCCACACGCCGCCGGGCGTTACGCCGCCGCGCAATAAGTTGACGTGATCAGGGTGATCCATGCGCCACAGGTTCGCCGGTCGTCGGCGCGGTCATGGGATTGGGTACCCAATGGGCCAGCCCACGCCGGAAAATCAATAGCGCCGCGGCCAGAGTGATCATCGCCGCGCCGTTGAAGAGGATGGCGTTGGGCGTGCCATAGTGATCGGCCACAAAGCCAATCAGCAATGATGAGACCGGCTGAATGCCAAAACTCACCAGTATAAACGCCGACAGCAAGCGGCCGCGCATCTGGGGTGGGGCCATCGTTTGCAGCAGCCCGTTGGAGGTCGTGAACACGGTCGGCGTCGCCAGTGAACCGGTGAAAATGCAGAGCATGGTCAGCGGTACCTCGCGCGAGAACGAGCCTAGCATCCACCACACGCCCGACCATATCACACAGACCGCCAGCACGCGGCCCAGCCGGCGGCGCGTTTGCAGCAAGGGTGTCACGATCAGCGTGCTGACCAATGCCCCCGCACCCGATGAGGCCAACAGCAGCCCCAGCGTTTGGGCGTCGCCGTGCAGCACTTCGTCGGCTACTGATGGAAAGAAGTTCAGCAGTGAGATGCCGAAGAAAGCCACCAGCACCGAAAAAGAAATAACATCTTGAATGCGCGGTTGACTGCGAATGAAGCGCACGCCTTCGAGCACGGCCCTGACCACGCTGCCTGTGCTCGACGACAAGGTCTGATGCGAGCGCACGAACAACAGGCTGATGATGACGGCGATGAAACTGAGGCCGTTCAGCAGGAAGGCCAGCGCCGGGCCGGTGGCATCGACCACGAAGCCCGCCAGCGCCGGGCCAAGCATGCGGCCAATCTGCAAGATCATGGCGTTGACGACGATGGCCTTGCGCACTTCCGACATGCCGGCCAGATCGCCGATGAAGGCCTGCTGCGCGGGAAAATCGATGGCGGCCACGCCGCCCAGCAGAAAACTCAGCACGTAGACGTGCCACAGTTGAACGGTGTTGGTGGCGACGAGCACCGCCAGCACAAAGGCCAGCAGCATGGCGGCCGCCTGCGACCCGATGAGAATCCTGCGCCGATCGAGCCGATCGATCCACACGCCTGCCACCAGCCCAAACAACAGCAGCGGCAGCGAGCCTAGCATCGACACGACGCCAAGGGCGGTTTCGGATTTGCTCAGTTCCCACACGACCCACGCTTGAGCCGTGACTTGCATCCATGTGCCTAACAGCGAGATCGCTTGCCCGCTCCAGTAGATTCGGAGGTTGGGCACGCGCAGTGGGCTGAAACTCGCACGCAGAGTGTGCAGGACGTCGATCAAGTGGATCGTCTCCAAATATGGGCGAGGGACGATCGGCCGAGAGTCAATTCGGACCATCGTCCCTCGTTAGGTTGGGTGCTACACCGCGGGTGCCGCCACGAAGTCGAAGAACAATTTTACATCATCTTCGGTCTGCAACATCGGCAGTTGGAGCGGCCCAACGCTGAAGTCCGACATTTTGATCTGCGTGCTCGCCGTGCCGCTGAGGCCCTGATCGGTGAGTTTGAGCGTCACTTGCCAGGTCACCGATTTGGTCGTTTCTTTCACGGTGAGATCGCCCGTCATGGTGAACGAGACTTCAGCGCCGACGTCGACTTTGGCCGGCAGACCCTCGATGGCCGTGGTCTTGAAGGTGGCCTGCGGATACCTGGCCGATTCCAGCCCATTGTTGCGAATAAAATTGTCGCGGCGCGACTCGTCGGACTGGAATTGGCTGATGTCGATGACGATGTCGCCGATCTGGCTCCTGGCCGGTTCAGCCGGGTTGATCAGAATATCACCGGCCACGCCCTGGGTGCGGCCAATGGCCGTGGCGAAGCGGTTGCCCTGGAAAAACGTCTCGCCCACTTCGTAGCGAACTTCGCTTTGCGCGGCATCGATGCGATACAGCTGCGCATCACCGGCAGGCGCAGCCGGTGCGACAGCAGCCGGTTGCACCGGTTCAGCAGCGGTGGTCGGAGCCGCCGCTTGCGGGGCCGTTGTCGGTGCAACTTGCGCGGCTTTGGTCGGTGCGGCCAGCGTGGGCGCGACGGGCGCGGCGGTTGAAACGGTCGTGGGGGCGAAGATGGTCCGATCGAGTACGAACAAAACCGCGCCCCCCAGCACGGCGACGATCACCAAGCCTATCAACACTTTCTTCAACATGTTCTCATTCTCCCCTTGGTAGTCAATATTGGAACGGAGCATCCCGCGTTTCAGGATGCTCCGTCACCAAGAAGTATAACAGCTGCTGTGCGCAGTGGCTCAAACTCTTATCAACTCTTAATTTGCGCCCCGGTTGGCCTGACGCGGTTATTGTTCACGGGGGCACAGACCCGGCCATCAGGCGCTGGCACAACCGCACCCCGCTCATCGCATCGTTGACCCAGTAGTCGGCCCCGACGAAGCGGCACACTTGCTCGTCGATCATGCCGCCGCCGATGACGATGGGGAAGGCCAGTTGATGTTGGTCGGCCTCGGCGCGCAACACAGTGACCGTGGCCCGCATCGATTCAAACGACGATGTGATCAGCCCGGACAGGCCGACGATGTCGGGTTTGATCTCGAGCGTTTTAGCCGCAAACTCGGCGGGCGGCACATCCACGCCCAGATCGATCACATCAAAGCCGTGACAGGCCAGCAGCATGCCCACCATGTTCTTGCCGATGTCGTGAATGTCGCCGCTGACCGTGCCGACTAATACTCGCCCCGAACTCTGCCCGTTGGTTTGCCGCTCGATCATCGGCTGAACGTACTCCACCACCTCGCGGAAAATCTCACCGGACATGATCAGGCCGGAGACGTAGAAATCGCCGCGCTCGTAACGCTCGCCCACCAGCCGCATGCCCTCGTTGCAATCTTCGATTATCTGCAAGGGATCATCGCCGGCCGCGACGCGCTGGTGCACAAGCTGCAAGACCTCGTCTTCTTCCAGATCGGCCAGCAGGTTGATCAATTGTTCGCGCGTGTCCGTCATGGTCGCCTCACTCCGCCGGAATTATTCCGCCGGAATTATTCCGCCATTACTCCGACTCGCGTGGTGAAGCGCAGTCGATCGGCGCGGCCGATGAACCACCCCCAGCTAATCGGTTTGTCGTCAAAATCGTAAAAGAGATGTTCCAAACAGAAGGCCGCCATTGGCTGCGGCGCACACAGCAGGCGCGATTCTTCATCGGTCAAAATCGTCGCTTCCACGCTGAGATCGCCGCGCTTCAAGATCGTCTCGCCCGCGCCGCTGAACAGACGTTGCAGCGCCGTCACTTCCATTTCCGATTCGACGATGGGGCGGGTCGGATCATAGATGAGGTACTCGCGATGATAGAAGACCGGTTCGTTGTCCATGCGGAGCAAACGGCGGATGTAAATCGTCCGCTGCCCGATCGGGATGGCGAGCTTCCGCGCGATACGTTCGTCGGCGGTGATGATGCGCGTTTCCAGCAGCCGCACGCTGGTATGTTCCGGGTCGCTGAGGAGGGTTTGCAACTCGGCTAGTTGAAATGAAGCCGCGCCCATGGCTACCGGCTTGACGAACGTGCCGCGCCCTTGCTCGGCCACGACCACACCCTGATCAACCAGCAGGTTGATGGCGCGGCGCACCGTCATGGGGCTGACGCCGTACCGATCGCACAGCTGCGACTCCGAGGGCAGTTGATCGCCGGGGCGCAGCGCGCCAGTCGCGACGTTCTGGCGCAGAAGGTTAGCCAGTTGGAGGTAAGCCGGCTCGTGAGACTGCTTGTCGATGGAGGCTGAACGCTTTAGAACCTGATCGGATGGTCGCCGCGTCATGGTTTTTCAGTCATTCTGTTTGGGCGTGACATTTGTCACTTGACGACTTCCCTAGATAAGTGTACAAGTATAACGGTTTCATTCTACCACACATCAAACGCGCCTGGCTAATGACTTTCGACTATAACTTGATGGACAAACCGCCTGAACTCGATCGCTGGTTGCACCTGTACAGCGTCTGCCGCCGCGGCGAAATCCGTCGCCGGGTGATCGCGTGCGCGACCGTCATCGAAGAGCTGCGGTCGTTTCTACCGCCGGATGTCCCCTGCGAAGTCCTCGACTTTGGCCTGCACCTGCGTCCGCAGAATTTGAAGCGCGCCCTGCAAGACAAAATCGACGAAGCCAGCCAGTCCGCTGAAGTCGTCATTCTCGGCTATGGGCTGTGTTCGATGGCAGTCGTCGGCTTGCACGCCACGACGGCCACGCTGGTCGTCTCACGCTCCGATGATTGCATTGCCATCTTCCTCGGCTCGTGCGCTGCCTACAAACAACAATCCAGCAAAGAACCCGGCACCTACTATCTGACCAAAGGCTGGATCGAGGTGGGCGATAGTCCGTTTTCTGAGCACGACAAACTGGTGGCTAAGTATGGCGAAGCCAAAGCCATGCGGATGATGAAGTTGACGCTGAAGAACTACACCCGATTGGCTTTCATCAATACCGGCGACTACAACCTCGATCAGTATCGCGACTACGCGCGCCGCGCCAGCGAGAAGTTTGACCTGCGCTACGAAGAGATCGACGGTTCGCCCGCGCTGGTGCAGAAGATGATCGCCGGGCCGTGGGACGATGAGTTCGTCGTCGTGCCGCCGGGCGAGACCATTACTTATGAGATGTTTACCAGATAACACGATCCACGAATCTTCACGAATCTCCGCGAATGAAGATGAATGACTGACGCTGCGCAGTAGGGCGAGTTTGCCCATACCCCGCGCCAGGCGCGGGTGGGCCGGTGCCGCCATACTCGCCCCACGCTGACGGAGATCGAAATCCGCCCGAAACTGCGCAAGAACAATTAGCGAAGATTCGTGTGAATTCGTGGACGAAAAATCTGTGCTGAAGGATGGACATGGGAGCCAGCACGTTTGAAATCGATTTTGAACCGATCGGCAAGCGCGTCCAGGTAAAGCCTGGTACGGACTTGCTCGATGCGGCGCGGCAGGCGGGCATCGGGTTGGCCTCGGTCTGCGGCGGCGAGGGCACCTGCGGCCGCTGTCGCGTAGTGATCATGTCGGGCAGCGTGACGCCGCCCGTCGATGCTGATCGCCGTTATTTGTCCCAACTGGAGATTTCTTCAGGCCAACGCCTCGCCTGTCGCTGCCAGATCTATAGCGATGTCAAAGTCCATGTGCCCAAAGCCTCGCTCGTCACCGATCAGCGTTTGCAAGTGAGCGGCGTCTCGCGCCAGATGCAGATCGAAGCCGCCGTGCACGCCTACGAGATCGAGGTGCCGGAGCCGACCCTCTACGATCTGCGTTCCGATCTCGATCGCATCATCGACGCCCTGGAGACCACGCACGGCCAGCGCAAGTGGTTCGCCGAACCGGCGGTGGTGCGCACACTTTCACCGCTGGCGCGGCGCGCCAATTGGCGCTTAACGGTGTACGCGCGCAATAACGAAATCGTGGGCTTTGAAGCGCCCGGCCGCAAACCGATCGGCTTTGCCGTCGATCTGGGCACGACCAAGATCGCGGGTTACCTGGTCGATCTGGAAACGGGCGAGGAACTGGCCGCCAACGGCATCATGAACCCGCAGATCGGTTACGGCGAAGACGTGATCAGCCGCATGGTACACGCCACGCGAAACGACGATGGCTCGTCGGAACTGGCGCGCGTCGTGCGCGAAGGCCTTAACAACCTGATCGTCGCGCTCGCTTTTCAGGCCGGGGTGGCCCAGGAACAAATCGCCGAAGCCTGCATCGTGGGCAATACGGCGATGACGCACCTCTTGCTTGATCTGCCCGTGCATCAACTTTCGGTGTCGCCGTTTGTGGCCGCCACCAGCACTGCGCTGGATGTAAAGGCACGCGAGATCGATTTGGATGTTGCGGCGGGCGCATACGTGCACGTGCTGCCGTGCATCGGTGGTTTCGTCGGCGCCGATCACGTCGCGATGATCCTCGGCAGCGATCTCGATCGGAAGCCATATGTGGCCGTCGGCGTGGACATCGGCACCAACACCGAGATTGCGCTGCTCAGGCCCGACGAGAAAACCTTGACCTCGGCCTCGTGCGCCTCCGGTCCAGCGTTTGAAGGCGCGCATATCCGCGATGGCATGCGGGCTGCGACGGGCGCGATCGAGGCTGTCAAGATCACTGACGCGGGCGTGCAGATCAAGACGATTGGCGACGCGCCGCCGGTGGGCGTGTGCGGCTCGGGCATCGTGGACGCGATTGCGGAGATGTACCGATCGGGCGTGATCAACAATCGGGGGCGGATAAACCGCGAAGCGCCCGGCGTTCGCAAAAACGAGCATGGTTGGGAATTCGTGTTGGCTTCGGCCGAGATCAGCGGCACCGGGCGCGAGATCGTCATCACGCAGGCGGATGTGAATGAGATTCAACTCGCCAAGGGCGCGATCTCGTCAGGGCTGGAGACGCTGATGGTGGCGACCCACACTGCGCCTGAAGACGTGGAAGAAGTCATCGTGGCGGGCGCGTTCGGATCGTATCTCGATCTAAACAGCGCCCTGGCCATTGGCTTATTGCCACGCCTGCCCAACGCGAAGTATGTGCAGGTGGGCAATGCGGCGGGTGTCGGCGCGAAGATGGCGCTGTTGTCGTTGAAGGAACGCCAGCGCGCGCAGCAGATCATGAAACGCACGGGCTACATTGAATTGACGACGCAGGATGGCTTCAACAGCCGCTTTGCCATGTCGATGTTGTTTCCGAAATCATAGACTTAAAAGACCTCGGAGGTTTTGCGAAGCAACCCGCAACGAAGCGGAATGGGCAAAACCTCCGAGGTCTGACACACCCAGGAGGGCACATGAAAATCATCGGCGAAAAGATCAACGGCACGCGCAAGACGGTCGCGGCGGCGATTGCCAATCGCGACGCGGAGTTCATTCAAAACCTGGCGAAGAAGCAAGTGGACGGCGGCGCGCACTGGCTCGACGTCAACGCGGGCACGCATCCCGATCGCGAAGTGGACGATCTGTTGTGGCTCATCGGTTTGATTCAAGACGTCACGGATGTCACGCTGTGTCTCGACAGCGCGAACCCCAAAGCATTGGCGGCGGCAATGAGCGCGGTGAAGAAGACGCCCATGATCAATTCGATCAGCGGTGAACCCGATCGCTTGAACAACGTGCTGCCAATCGTGGCACAGCATGGCTGCGAAGTGATCGCGCTGGCGATGGACGACAAAGGCATTCCCGCCGATGTGGATGGTCGCCTGACGGTGGCGCGCAAGTTGTTCGAGGCCACGCGCGCGGTCAACTTGCCCGACGAGAAAGTGTACGTTGATGCGCTGGTGATGACGATCGCGACCAACACCGATGCGGGCCGCATGACGCTGGACACGATCCGCGCGGTGCATGCTGAGTTTCCAAAGGCGCACATCTCGCTGGGTCTGAGCAACGTCTCGTTCGGGCTGCCAGTTCGATCGTTGGTCAATCGCACGTTCCTCACACTGGCCGTGGCTGCCGGCATGGACACCGCCATCATCGATCCGAACGATCGGGAGTTGAAGGCCGCCTTGTTCGCCACCGATCTATTATTAGGCACGGACAAGCATTGCCTCAACTATACGCGCGCTTTTCGTAAGGGGCTGCTCGAAGCGCCCAAATAATTCTGCCCTTGACAGCGTGGAACGCTGCGCTGTTCGTTAATCGACCCTGACCCCATTCACCCACAAGGAGCGAAACATGTCAGAGCAGTTGGTTCAGTTTATTGCGGATATGGAGGAAGAGCAGGCGCTCGCGCTCATCAAGAACATGCTTGATCAGGGCGCGGACCCCGTCGGAATTCTGGAGGATTGCCGCGCGGCGATGAGCGTCGTCGGCCAACGCTTTGAGGCGGGTGAGTACTTCATCCCCGAACTGATTCTGGCCGGTGAGATCCTAAAGTCGATCTCGGCGGAAGTAAAGCCGCGCATTCAGCAGGCCGCCGGCGCGAAACAGGGCGCCCGGGTGGTGCTGGGCACGGTCAAGGGCGACATTCACGACATCGGCAAGGACATCGTGAATTTCATGCTGGACGTGAATGGCTTCCAGGTCACGGACCTGGGCGTCGATGTGCCGATTGCCACCTTTGTCGAGAAGATCAAGGAATTGCAGCCGCCCGTCGTCGCGCTGTCCGGTTT
>JACRBO010000307.1 GCA_016219235.1 Chloroflexota bacterium | reverse complement strand
TCGCAATGACGGTCACACATGATGCAGCGCCTGCGCGGGTTCTTTGCGCGACGCCTGCCACGCCGGATAGAGCGAAGCAATCGTCGTGATGATCACCACCAGCACAGTCCGACTGATCAATACGTCCACGGTCAGAATGGGATACAACTTACTGCCCATCAACGCGCCCAGGTCGCCCAGGCCGCTGGCAATCTTGGAGAAATCCAGGCCCACGGTGCCGATCAACGCGATCAGCGCAAAGCCCAATCCGCAGCCGATGACTGCGCCCACCACCCCGATGAGCGAGCCTTCCAGCAGGAACAGGCCCATGACCTGGCGGCCCTTCATACCCAGCGCGGACAACACGCCCATCTCGCGTGTGCGCTCAAACACGGCCATCAGCATCAAGTTCAAAATGCCGATGCTGGCGATGAGGATCACCACGATGCCGAAGAAGCTGGTGAAGGCGAACTTGGTATCCAGTGTCTCACGCAGATCGCCCTTCAGCGTCTGCCACGAATCGACTTCGTAATCGGGCAGCTGCGCTTTCAGCGCCGCCATCACATCCGCTTCAGCACCGATCTGTTTCAGGAAGATCGCGGCTTCAGTTGCCTGGCCGCGCAGGTTGTACAGTGTCTGCCCGTCGATCAGCGGGATGAACACCGCGCCTTTTTCAAACTCAGGCATATTCAGATCGTAGATGCCGACCACGATGAAGTTGTGCTGGCGCATGGATTCGTTCTTGCTGCGGCCCAGCAGTGTCACATTATCGCCGACGGTGACTTCCAGCCGCTCGGCCAACCCTTTTCCGATGAAGATCGCGTCGCCGTCTTCTGTCGAGAGGAAGCGGCCCTGGGAGACGTTCTCGGCTTGCAGGCTGATCGCGGCTTCGATGTCCGGTTCCAGCGCCGTAATCGCTACCGGCACCGAGTTGCCCCGATGGATCACAATGCCCGCCGTGTTGATGCGTTTGGCGGCGGCCAGCACCTGCGGTTGCGCCCGCGCCGCCTGCACCACGGCGTCGGCGTCGTCCAGCGGCAGCATCGGCAGCCGGTTGGCTCGCTCACGATAGCCGACGGCATGCACCTGAAGGTTGCCACCGTACAATCGGACCGCGTTGCCGAAGATGGCCTGATCGGAGCCTTTGATCATGCCGTCCATCATCAACAACAAGATAAACCCCAACACGATCGCGACCACGGCGATGATCGTGCGCCGCCAGTTGCGCCACAGATTGCGCCAGGCCAGTTTCAACGTCTGACTCATCGTTCACCTCGTTTCGCCCGCGTTGAAGTCATTTCAGCCGACGGCCGGCTGCGTGACTTCAGATGCGGTAATAAACCAGTCTTCCAGAATGCTCACGTCGACCAGGTTCAACGCGCCGGGTGCCGTGCCCAGCATTCGTTCCAGCGCATCGTTGTAGGCCGCCACCAGATCGATCGAGTGTTGCAGTGCGCCCGGCGGCCTGGTTTCAGCGAAGAGCAGATCCATGTAAGAATCGCCCAGGCTCTGCAACAGCGTCAAGGTCATTTCGCCCATCTGATCGGGAAAGGGCGTGTTCATCACGCCCTCGGCCACACCTTGTCGGATGATGCCCGCCAACATGGGCGAAAATTGCCTGGTCATGCGGATCATGGCCTTTTCACGCACCAGCACATTTTCATCCGCATACCAGACGCGCATCAATGCCAGTAGATAATCTTTGCGGGCTGCTTTCCAACGGGCAGACGTGTCAAAAAAACGATGAAGTTTGTCCATCGCGGGCAGCGTTGGATCTTGCACGATCGGCAGCACGACGGGTTCAGCCTCTTCCACTATCCGCTCAATCAGGGCGTCCAACAGCGCCTGCTTCGAGTCAAAATAATGATAGAACGCCCCTTTGGAAATCTGGAGTTCGTTCAGGATGTCCTGAATCGACATCTGATCAAAGCCCCTGGTGTACACCAGGCGCTGGACGACATCAATGATCTCTTTGCGCTTTATGGCGCGCTCGTGCTCTTTGACGGTTCGTGCCATCACACCTCCATAAACCGACCGTCGGTTTATTTATAAACAAAGTATACTCTCCTCCGAGTTGGCCGTCAAGCCCCGGCAGAGGGCAATCGCCTAAATTCTGTAACTCAATCGGAAGGCGGTGCAGGTTGAATTCTCCAAAAACCGTCTTATACTGAAATCGACCATTGTCCGGGCCAGGTTGGCCCCGATGGGAGAGGTCGTAGCACCCGCCCACCAGCAGTGAAGTGGCGCGGGTGTTTTTGCGGGGGCGCACAGAAAGGCGGATTCCGCATGAAGCGTCTATTCCTCAGTGGCTTGATCCTCACGCTGTGTTGGTTGCTCGGCCGGCCGCTCACGGCTGTGGCTGATTCAGAGGGCTGGCAGCCTGTTTCCGGTCTGAGTGGAGTTAGCGTTACCGCGTTGGCGCTATCGCCCAACTACTCGACCGATCATACGGTATTCGCCGGTCTGCGCGGGCGCGGCGTGTACCGCACCGACGACAGCGGCGAAACGTGGCAGCCTGTCGGCCTGTCCAATCAGGTCATCATCGCGCTGGCGATCTCGCCGGCCTATGCCACCGATCACACTGTGTTTGCGGCGGTCGGTCTGCCGACGACGGGCTATCAGGTCTATCGCACCGTCGACGGCGGCGCGACATGGCAGACGCCCTTTGTTACCCCCTACCCTTACGGCTTCGGTCCGCTCACCGGCCTGAGCATCTCGCCCGATTATACGCACGATCACACGCTGTACGCGCTGGGTGCAACCGAAACGTACAAGACCGATAACGGCGGGCTGGTCTTCACTAGATCGGGCGGCTGGTTCGCCACGCATCAGGTGACACACCTGACCTTCTCGCCTGCTTACGCCACTGATCACACTTTGTTTGCAGCGGTAGAAAACGACAATGTCTATCGATCGACCAACGGCGGCGGGCAATTCACCCCGATCGGCCTCGGCGACGTCAACGCGCTGGCCGTCTCGCCCAACTACACTGCCGATCAGATCGTCGCCGCGATCACCAGCGTCGATGGGCAGCTGCACTGGTCGACGAATCACGGTGACACGTGGACACCAGGCACATTGACCATCGGCGTCGGCGGCCAACACAACTTACTCTTCTCACCGACCTTCGCCACGGATCAAGTATTGCTCGCGGCCAGTTCCAACGATCCCGGCGCGTATCGATCGACCAACGGCGGCGCAACGTGGACACCCGTCGGCTGGTACGATCCTTATCAAGCCTATAAGGGCGGCTTTGTCGGCGGGGGCGTTCAAGCACTGGCACTGGCTCCCACTACCGCCAGCACGCCGTATGCTTTTGCGGGCACTCGCGCCGGCTTGTATCGATCGCAGAACAGCGGTGAATACTGGTATCAAGCGATGACGGCCTTGCCCCGCGTGACCGTGCGCAGCCTGAGCATTTCCCCGGCCGATCCCGCTCGCTGGCTGGTGGGCACCAGTTACTTCGATCACATCCGCTTTGACGGCAGCACCGGCGAATGGGACGGCAATGTGCAGCTGTCCACTGACTTCGGCCAAACGTGGCGCGATGTCACCGGCCAACTCGATCGGGTGGTGCAAGTCGCTTTCTCGCCGGATGCCGCGCACGATCACACCGCGCTGGCCTGCACGGGCGTCGTCGGTCAACATGGCTACATCGGCGGCAGCATTTATCGATCAAGCGACGACGGCCAGAGTTGGACCGCGACGCTCTCCACAACGGTGTGTCATGCGCTGGCCTTCTCACCCAACGTCGCCGTCGATCACACCGTGTGGGCGGCGTCATCGTACGGGCCGTTGGGGCCGGGCCTGCTCCGATCGGTGGACGGC
>JACRBO010000319.1 GCA_016219235.1 Chloroflexota bacterium | reverse complement strand
TCGCGAGCGGTTTGCTGGTCGACGCGGTGGGGTATCGAGGCGTGTTTGGCCTGGCGCTGGTATTGTTAAGTGTTGGACTGTGGGCTTTATCGCGCCTGCAGGAACCGCGTAAATTGGCCCGGCTGGCCGCGAGCGATTCACCCGCGTCAGACCTAAAACTCGATCAGGTGGAAGAATGAACCTGGATAATGCAATCGTAGTTGTGCGGGGAGGCGGTGATCTGGGCACGGGCGCAGCGCTGCGGCTGCAGCGCGCCGGCTGGCGCGTGCTGGTCACGGAGTTGGCAAAGCCGCTGGTGATTCGCCGGGGTGCGGCTTTAGCTTCAGCGATCTACGAAGGCTCGATCGAACTGGAAGGCACGACCGGCGTGAAGATCGATCGGGCGGCAGAGGCCGATCGGGTGTGGGCGTCCGATCGAATTCCGGTGCTGATCGATCCGGATCGATCGCGCCCAATCCAACTTCAGCCGGCGGTGATCGTCGACGCGATCATGGCGAAACGCAACACCGACACACGGCTTGACGATGCGCCAATCGTGATTGCGCTGGGGCCGGGCTTCAGGGCGGGTGTCGATTGTCACGCGGTAGTCGAGACGCAGCGCGGCCATCAGCTGGGGCGCGTATACTATCAGGGCGCGGCGGCGGCCGATACGGGCACGCCGGGCAAGCTGGGCGGCGAGGATGCGCTGCGTGTGCTGCGCGCGCCAGCTGATGGCGTGTTTTATGCCCAGCGCAAAATTGGTGAACCGGTGAAGGCCGATGAGGTGATTGGCCGGGTCATCGCGGTGGATGTGTCGTTGACGGATTCAGCGGCATGGCGGTTGTCGGCGGTCGATCGCGATTCGTCGCGGCCACTGGGCACGGTGATTCGCACGCAGATCGCGGGCGTGTTACGTGGCATCTTGCATGATGGCCTGACCGTGAAGGCGGGCACGAAAATTGCGGATGTCGATCCGCGCGCCGAGGTGAGTTATTGTTTTACGGTGTCCGATAAAGCGTGGGCGGTGGGCGGCGGGGTGTTGGAAGCGGCGCTGTATTTGGGCCGTCAATCCAAGATCAGCCCGCCGTGATAAACGAGTTCGTAGACCTTGACCTTCCCGCGAACAATCCACTCCAGGCCCGTAAACGATCGCACCTCGCCGGTATTGGTGTCTACGTAGGTGTCGTCGGCGAGGGTGAATTCAAAACCGCCTAAAAAGCGGCCCTGCGTGTACAGTTGTGACAGGCTGGCCTTGATGATCTGGCCCGTTTCAGCACCCGTGATCAGCGTCGGTTCGATAATGCGCCCGTAATAGTTCAGCGCCCAGACGGGGCGTTCCTCGTAGTAGACTACTTCCTCGCCGATAAAATCACTGCCGCCAAAGTAACTGTCGAGATAGGCGAAGGCCCCGTCACGAAATTGAAGATCGTGCGAGCCGGGGCGGCTGGCCGGACCGGGCGCGCCGCTGCCCACGTAGGTGGCCGCTTTGGCGCGAACGATAAAGGCAGTCAGTTGGTCAATTGTAAATGAGGTCATGGCTGGTGCTCCGTCGCGGAATTTATGTGGGTGTGGCTAAATCTGGTTGGTGACATGACGCGCATAGACCTCGGAGGTTTTCAACCGCCAATATGCCGTGCTTAACCGTCGCACGAAACCTCCGAGGTCTTGACTGGCGATCAACCGATGTGAGCCACCCCCGGTTTATTTTCGACTGAACCGCGCGATGCGGATCGCTTCTTTCACTAATATCTCTTTGTCGTGTTCGGGTGTCTTTAACATCTCGTCGATGCGCATCGCGGTGACGGGATCGAGGCGGGCATCCTGCCAGTCTTCGGCGAAGTAAGCCAGCAGATCGGCGACAGAGTCGGCGTGCCACACAAATTCAAATTCGCCGCTGCGTTCCAATTCAAATAGGCCGGTATCAGTCACTGCACTAAGCGCATCATCCGCCCATTCGTATTCCACGTAGTCGGTGACTTCGTCGAGCCAGCCGGCGGGCGTAAGCCGATCGCCCGATCGCACGACGATGGCGGCCGGTTCGGGCGTGGGGTGAATGTCGATCAGATGACCGTCGGGCTTCAACAGCGTGTAAATCTTCTCCAGGGCATGCACCATGCCCGCCTGCGGCATACATCAAAGCGACCACGATAACAGCGCCAGATCGAACAACTCGCGCGGCGGGTGATAATCTTCCAGCCGCGCGGCTCGAAACTCGACGTGATTGCGCAGGCTGGCCGGGCAGTCTTCGATGGCGATGGCGATATCGTCCGCTTTGGGATCGATGGCGGTAACATGCGCCGCCCCGGCCGCGTAGCGCCACGTCAAGCGCCCATCGCCGCAGCCGATCTCCAGCACGCGCTTGCCCTTGAAGTCGGCAAAGTCCAGCAGGGCCGCGGTCTCGGTGTCTTCGGGATCGCAGCGAACAGCGTTAGTCATGGGGTCTCGTAGTCGGGTAGTCAATTGGTCAATTGGTAACTGGTCAATTGGTAACTGGTCAATCGGTAACTGGTCAATCGGTAATTGGTCAATTGGTAACCGGTTTTTCATTATGCACTATGCATTGTGAATTATGCATTGAGCATTGTTAATTGCTTATTGTTCCTTGCTCATTAATTTGCCCGTGCCGCCATTCCGCAAGGCAATGATCTCCGCCATGATGCTGACGGCGATCTCTTCCGGCGTTTCGGCATTGAGTTCCAGACCGATGGGCGCGTGGATGCGAGCGAGTTTCTCTTCGGGCACGCCCAGATCGCGCAGTTGTTTGAGCGCGGTCGTCCAGCGGCGCTTCGAGCCGATCACGCCGATGTAGGCCGCGTCGGTGTCCAACAACTTCGGCAGAATCGCCACGTCGAATTGCACGCCGCGCGTGAGCAGCAGCAGGTAGGTCTGTGAGTCGATGCGAGCCTGATCGAGTTGATCGATCAGCGAGCCAGCTAGATAGGCATCGGCGTTGGGAATCCACTCCGGTGAGACGAGGTCGGTTCGATCGTCGTTGACGATCACGCGGAAGCCCAGCCATTTGGCCAGATACGCGGTGGCGCGACCCACATGCCCCGCGCCGACGACGATCACTTGCGGCGGCGGATTGATCGGTTCGACAAAGATTTCGACGGTGCCGCCGCACACGCCGGGATCGCCCTGTTTGGGATCGACGAGATTGTATTCGACGACCTGCGCTTGACCGGAGCGTGCGATCTGTTTGGCCAACTCGATGACGCGATTTTCCATCTCACCGCCGCCGATGGTGCCGGTGAAGCGGCCGTCGGCATAGACCAGCATTTTCGAGGTCGAGTGGCGCGGCGTAGAGCCGCTGGCGCGAACGACCGTGCACAGCGCGGCTGAAGTTTGTGACTGCTGCGCTTCCAGAATGGCCGAGTAGATGTCTGGCATGGCGTTATCCCTGTTGTTGGATGGGGTGGGTTAAGTATAGACGGAATCAAAACGCGGGTCAATCAACCTCAAGAGGAGTCAGCGCGCCCACGCGCGGGTGGGGCAGTCAGCCGATGTCTGGCGCGAACCGCACGTGGGCGTGCCGCTTCGCGTCCTCGATCGTCGGGCGGCGCACACCCGATCGGGTTGTGGGGCGAAAACGAAAACGACCTGCGAGCATCACTCGCAGGTCGTTCCATATGGATCGGGCCGGGCTTAGTCGCAATACTGTTTAGTTAGCGGGCCGGGCTCCCATGCCCGGCGGCGTGGGAGCCGCCTCTGCTGACTTATCTAAACAGTATTGGGCTTAGTCGGAATCCGCAATCTTGAGGTTCGGGTGATCTTTCTGCGCCTGCTCGATGATGCCCTGCGCCACGTGCGCGGGCACTTCTTCGTAGTGATCGAATTCCATGCTGAAGATGCCGCGCCCCTGCGTCAGCGAGCGGAGGTCGGTGGCATAGCGCTGCATTTCGGCCAGCGGCACGAAAGCGGTGATGATGCTCTTGCCCGCCGATTGATCCATGCCCTGCACGCGCGCGCGCTTGGTGTTGATGTCGCCCAGCACGTCGCCCATATGATTCTCCGGCACGACGACGCTGACCTTCATGATCGGTTCCAGCAGGACCGGGCCGGCGCCGTGCATGGCTTTCTTGAAGGCTTCGCGGCCGGCGATTTCGAAGGCCATCGGCTTGGAGTCAACGGCGTGTTCCTTGCCGTCGGTGATGGCGACCTTCACATCGACGATGGGATAACCGGCGATGGCGCCGCCTTCCATGACGGATTTGACGCCCTTTTCAATGCTGGTCTGGTATGACGACGACACCGCGCCGCCGAACACTTCCCAGGCGAACTCGTAACCTTTACCGCGGGTCGGCTCGATGCGCATGTGAACTTCGCCGAACTGGCCGGAGCCGCCGGTCTGCTTCTTGTGGCGGTGCATGGCGTTGAACGAGCGCGTAATCGTTTCGCGATACGGAATGCGGCGCGGCACGG
>JACRBO010000318.1 GCA_016219235.1 Chloroflexota bacterium | reverse complement strand
GTTTAGTCATGCGGCGATTCTACCTCACGGCGATGTCACCCGCAGTCGTGTTATACTAATCGTGATGTCGCCCGAACCCCTGCTCCTCCGCACCAAACTCTCACCGCCCAGCGTGCAGCGCCGCGTCCTGCCGCGTCCCGCGCTCTTTGCCCGTTTGCGCGAAGCACTGGATCATCGGCTGACGTTAGTACAAGCAGGAACGGGCTACGGCAAAAGCACGGCGCTGGCCGCGCTGGCCGACGAGCAGATCGCGCCGCAGTTTGCCGCGTGGTACACGCTCGATCAGGCCGATGTCGATCCGCAGCAGTTCCTGTCGTATCTCATCGCCGCCTGCCGCGCCCACCTGCCCGATCTGGCCGAAGCGCCCAACGCGCGCCTGCAAGCCATCAGCAGCGACGGCGGCGACTGGCCGCCCGTGATCGATGCGCTGATCAATGCGTTAGCGGATCAACTACACGCACCCGCGTTGATCGTCTTTGACGACTATCACTTTGTCGCCGATGCACCCGACATTAATGCGCTGTTGGAGCGATTGGTCGCCTATGCGCCGCCGCACCTGCACGTGATCATCGCGGGACGGCAGCCGTTGACGTGGCCCGCGCTAATCGGGTGGCGCGCGCGCGGCGAAGTGCTGGAGATCACGCGCGGCGATCTGGCTTTTCGTGTCGATGAGATCGAGACGTTGTTCGATCAGACCTACAGTTGGCAGTTGTCCGCCGCCGAGATTGCCACGCTGGCCGACAAGACTGAGGGCTGGCCTATTGCATTGCACTTAGTCTGGCAAAGTTTGCGCGGCGGCTCGGCCAATTCATTGCATGATTTGCTGGCGCGCGGACCGCAATCACTCAACGCTCTTTTCGATTATCTGGCGCGCGACGTGCTCGATCGGCAAACGGCGGACATAGCGAACTTTCTACGCGATACGGCTGTCCTGCGCGAACTGACGCCCGCCGCGTGTGACGCGATCACTCAACGAACCGACAGCGCGGCGCTGCTGCAACGACTGCGCGATTACGATCTCTTCGTGGTCGCGTTGGGTCAGCGCTCCATCGCCTATCGCTATCATCATCTCTTCCACGATTTTCTGCGCGAACAAGCCCAACGTGATCCGGTTGCGGTGCAGTCTCGCCATCGCCGCGCCGCCGAATTTTTCGCCGCGCACGATCAACTGGAAGAAGCGATCTATCACTGGCTGGGCGCGCAATCATTCGATGAGGCTGCCAACGCGATCGAACGCGCGGGCGAATCGGCAGTGCGGGCGGGCCGATTGGATACCGTCGCCAACTGGATCGATGCGCTGCCACCGCAGGTGATCGTCGATCATCCTTTGTTACAGGCTTATTTAGGCGATGTGTATCGCTTGCGTTCACGCTTCGATGAGGCCCTCGATTGGTATGCCGCTGCCGAACGGGCGTGGCGCGCCAGCGGCGACGCCATCGGCATCAGCCGTTCGTTGCGCGGCCAGGCATTGGTTTATCTGGACACGGTGCGCCCCGCGCAGGCCGAGAGTTTGCTGGAAGAGGCGCTGCGCCTGACCGACGGCATGGACGATCGGGCGGCGCGCGCGCGTTTGTTGGAACTCATCGCCGAGAATAAGCTCAACATGGGCAAGCCCGATCAGGCCGAAGTCTACCGACAGCAAGCACAGCAGTTGCGCGCCGCCGGTCCGACTGAAGATTCACTCAGCGTGCGCGTCAAACTGCGCACCGGGCAACTCGACGAAGCGCAGCGCATCCTCGACAACTGGGCCGAAGCCGAACGCGATCAAGTTCACGCGCCGCGCGCGCATCGCGAAACCACGCTGATTTTGTCGCTGATTTTGTCGATTCGCGGTCAGGCCGATCGGGCCTTGATGTTGGCGCAAGAAGGCATCGCGTTAGGCGAACGATTGAACTCGCCGTTTATCACGGCCGTGGCGCATACCCGTATGGCTCACGCACTGCAACTGCGCCGCGAGAAACGCGATGAAGCCATCCGTCATTATCAACAGTCGATCGCGCTTGGCGATCAGATAGCGGTGCGCCTCACTCGCGCCGAAGCGATGTGGGGGCTGACTCGCGCGCACGGTTTCTTTGGCGATCTATCGGCCGCGCAGCAGACAGCGACGGAAGGCCGTGAGATTTGCCAGTGGGCGGGTGATGTGTGGGTGGGCGCATTGATCGAAGTAACGTTGGGTGCGAGCCTCGTGCTGGCCGATCGGCCCGCAGACGCCCTTCAAATCCTGTCGCGCGCGCTGAGCCTGTTTCGCGACTGCGGCGATTCGTTTGGCCGCGCCGCTTCGCGCCTGTGGCTGAGTCTGGCCTACTTCCAACTGAAACACTTCGACAATTTCATGTCCAGCATCGAAGCCCTGTTGGAATTGTGCGAAACGCACGGCTATGAATTTCTGTTCGCCGCACCCACACTGCTCGGTCCGCCCGATCCGCGCCGCCTCGTGCCGATGCTGATCGAAGCGCGCAACCGCCGCTGCCGCCCGGCCTATATTTCGCGCGTGCTGGCGAGTCTGGGCTTGCCCGACATCGACGTGCATCCCGGCTATCAACTGCGCGTGCAGACGCTGGGCGCTTTCCGCGCGTGGCGTGGCGACCTCGAAATTGCGCCGCGCGAATGGCAGCGCGACAAGGCCCGCCAGCTGTTTCAACTGCTGGTCACGCATCGCACTCGCTGGCTTCAGCGGGACGGGATCGCCGATCGGTTGTGGCCTGCGCTCGCGCCGGAGGCCGCCGCCCGCGATTTCAAAGTCGCGCTGAACGCGCTCAACAAAGCGATCGAACCGAATCGATCTGGCGATGCCACGTTTGCCTTTGTCGTGCGCGAAGGCACGGCCTATCGCTTGCGGCCGGAAGCCGATGTGTGGCTGGATGCTGTTGAGTTTGATGGCGCATGTGAACTTGGCTTACGCGCGAGCGACCTCGGCCAACTCCGATCGGCCCTGCGGCTCTATCGCGGCGACTATCTGCCCGATGCTCTCTATGAAGACTGGGCCAGCGAAGAACGCGAGCGCTTGCTCTCCCTATACTTGCGTGCC
>JACRBO010000317.1 GCA_016219235.1 Chloroflexota bacterium | reverse complement strand
GATCGCCATGACTGACTCACCTTCAGCCCAACACTGGAAGTTGTGGATTTACACCAACTACGACTGCAACCTGCGCTGCTCGTATTGCGTGGCGAAATCCAGTCCCAATGCGCCGCGCCGCGCCCTGAGCTTGCCCCTCGTGCAACAGCTGGTCGATGAGGCGCTGGCGCTGGGCATCGATCACATCTTCTTCACGGGCGGCGAGCCGTTCATCCTCAACGACATCTACGAGATGCTGGCCTATTCGTCGGCGCGGGTGAAGACCACCGTGCTGACCAACGGCATGATCCTGCGGAATGCGCGGCTCGATCGGTTGTGCGTTATCCAGCATGAGAACCTTCAAGTACAGATCAGTCTGGACGGCGCGCGTCCCGAACAGCACGATGCCTATCGCGGCGTCGGTTCGTGGGCCAGGACAGTGGAAGGTATCCGCCTGTTGCAAGAGCGCGGCTTTCGCGTGCGCCTGAGCACCACGGAAACGCCCATCAATTCTCCACATCTCGATGAGATCTGTGCGTTCCATCGGTCGTTGGGCATTCCCGACGAAGATCACTTCATCCGCCCGCTGGCGAAGCGCGGCTATTCGCGCGAAGGGCTGGAATTGGGCATGGGCAACTTGCTGCCCGAAGTGACGGTGAACATCGACGGTGTCTTCTGGCATCCGCTCTCGACCGACGCGGACATGCAGATCAGCCGGAAGATCTTCCCGTTGGCCGCCTCGGTCGATCGGATTCAGCGCCAGCTGGACGTCATGGCTCAAACGGGCACGATCCCGTTGATGACGTTCACTTGAGGGTGATCAACTGCTCTCGTGTAGAGCGAACCAATTACTGATTGCTGATTGCTGATTGTGAATCAAACAATCGGACTTCACTGAGAAAACTGCTCAGAGCGCCGTCCCCGGCGCGGTATTGGAAGTGGTGCACGCCGCCGGGGACGGCGGCTAGAGCCTTTTAAGAAGCGCAGTCTGAATCAACAATCAGCAATCATAAATCAGAAATGGAGTTGCGATGATTCAAGCCTACGTCCTCATCGAAGCCGAACCCGCGCGCGTGCCGGACTTGATGAAGGAGCTGCCCAATCTGGAATTAGACGGCTCGGTGATTAAGAGCGTGCACGCTGTGACGGGCCGCTATGATCTGATCGCCTTCGTGGAAAGTCCCGACTTGCAGCAGTTGGGTCGTTGAATTACGGAAGGCATTGCGGTCGCCGTGGGCGTCCGCCGGACTGAATCGTGCCTGGTCGTGTGGTAAATCGAGTGGATACCAGAGCGATCTGTCGCCGGGGCGTTCGTTCGTGTACGCCGTCAGTCATGCGAACCCTGGCACGTCTCGGAAGTATCTCGATCGGGCTGATCGTGCTCGCCGCCTGCACGATCTCGCCGCCTGTCGTGAGCAACCCTAACCTTGATGCTGAAACTCAAACCATGATCGCTCAGGCTCAACGCGTCGTGTTCGTCGTCCCATTTTCGCACTGGGATACGGATTGGCACGACACCTTCGACAACTACGTGAAACTTGCGGATGGCAACATCCTCGCGGCGCTGCAACTGGCCAAACAGTCGCCGCGTTTTCGATATGCCGTCGAGCAAGTCTTGTTTGCGCAGCACTTCTGGGACAACCATCCGCAGTATCGAGCCGATTTCGAATCGGCCGTTCAGCAGCGGCAGATCACGTTTGCGTGGGCGGGCATCACTCAACCCGAAACCAGTCTCGTCGCGCCGTCGATTCAGGAGCACAACCTGCAACTGGGCCAGGCGTGGATTAGCGCCACGTTCGGATCGGAGTACGTGCCGCACGTCGCGTGGCAGTCGGATGCCTTTGGCAATTCCGCCGCTTTCCCGCTGTTTCTATCCAATGCCAATATCCCGTACTTGTTCATCGGGCGCTCGACGCGGCGCTGTGTGCCGGATGATCCGAACTGCCAGCCACTGCCACAAGCATTCTACTGGCAAAGCCCGGCCTCGATGGCGCGTGTGCTCGTAACGTACATTTCATATCCGATGGCGTGGGACGCCATTCATCGGCTCGCCACGGCTGCGGAACAGAGCGCGGCGCTGCGAACAGTCGTGGACGATCAATTCAAGCGCACGACTTCCAAATACCTCTTCCTGCCAATGGGTTCGGACTTCATCGATCCGATGTCGAATCTGCCGACGCTGGTTGACGAGTGGAACGCAGCCGATCACTCGACAGTGCTGGTCATGGTCGATCCCGAAACGGCGTTTCAATATCTGGCCACGCAAAATCTACCAGAGTACATCGTTGATCTGAATCCCGTCTGGCAGGCCTTTTATGCTTCGCGGCCATATGCCAAGATCGCTGACAAAGAAGCCGACTATTACCTCAATGCAGCCGATCGGTTTGGGGCGACGATCGGGGCAGCGTCTTCAATGGCCTGGTACACGGCCACCGTCAACGCGCACTACGACAACATCGGCGCAGTAAGTTTCGATGCCGTATGGAATAGCAGTCAGCGTCCGCGCTTCGAGCAGACTGTGGCGATCGCTGCTCATGATCTGGCCGCGATACTCGCGCAAATTGCCAGCAAAGTTGATCGACCATTGTTGATCTTCAACCCGTCCACCTGGGCGCGCTCGGGCGTCGTCGAGATCGACGCCACCGCGCCCAACCTCGCTGGTTTGCCGGTGCAGCGGATTGATCCGCACACTGTGGCGATTGCTGTGAATGGCGTGCCTCCGATCGGTTCTCTCGCGCCGATCGACTCGGCCGCCGTGATCGCGCATTCAGCGCTGGCTTCACCATCAGCCGGCAACGTGACTTTAGCCAACGGACTCATCACCGTCACGCTCAATGCCAATCGCGGCGGCGCATTTTCAGCTGTGCAGGTTGCGGACAAGAATCTGCTCGACGGCTTCGGCGACGACGTGGTCTATCTCGACGACAGCGGCGACATCTACGGCGCGCGCTTCGGCCAGGAACGCGCGCGTGAAAGCGCCACGACGGCGTCGCTGATCGTACTGGCGAACGGGCCATTGCTGGCGCGTGCGCAAGCGGTCTTCACGTTGGGCGATCAACCGCTCACCAAAACAGTGACCGTGCGGGCAGACGATCCGACGATCGAGGTGACGTTGGAGCTCAAGGCGCTGCCGGAAACAACCGCCATTGTTCAGACGCCAACGATCATCAGCACGACCACGCGCACAGATGATCTGGGCTTCACGGCCTTCGAGCATCCCATCGACAATCGGCCGATCATTTCGGGCGACATCACGTATCGGCGCGCGATCTTCTACCCCATCGTGTACTGGAGTGATGTGTCAACGAGCAACCTGGGCTTGAGTCTCATCACGCACGGCCTGCAAGGGCTGGGCGGCACGCAAATGCTTAGCCTCATGCTGGTGCGCGATGTGACACGCGATGAAGAGGGTGTGACCGATCGGGCGTATCACACGCTGCGTTACGCCTATGTGCCGCACCTGGGCAAAGTGCAAGTGGGCGATATATCGCGCCG
>JACRBO010000306.1 GCA_016219235.1 Chloroflexota bacterium | reverse complement strand
TCTCCTGACAACCGATCAGCGCGGCTATGCCCGGCCGAGCGACGGCGATAGCAATGGCAGTGTCATTTGTGACATGGGCGCATTTGAACGCCTCTCGCCCGGCACCCCGACGCCGACACAGACGGGCACACCCACCCGGACACCGACGATCACGCTGACGCCGACCAATACGGCAACCTCAACCGCAACGGGAACGGCGACATCAACACCGACATCGACTCGCACGCCAACGGCGACGCCGCCTAACACACCCGGCCCATCGCCGACCTCAACTTCAACTGCGACGCGCACGCCGACAGCCACTGCCATCCAGACGCCCACTGCGACATCCACCAGTACACCTGGCCCGTCGCCGACTTCGACATCAACGCCGACCGCGACCTGTGTTCCCGGGCCTGATGGGTGTGTATCGACGCCAACGCCGACACCGACGCCCAGTCACTGGTTGTATCTGCCGTTGATTCAAAAATGACGAAACAAGGAGCCAACCGTATGCCCTTTACGCCGACATCCAAGATCTTGCGCCTGAGTCTGATCACAGCCACGATCATGGGCGTTGTGTTTGTATCCCGCGCGACGCCCATCGCCCACGCCGCCACCATCTCGGTCAACACCACGACCGACGAGAACAACTCGGACGGCGACTGTTCACTGCGTGAAGCCATTATCGCCGCCAACACCGATACGGCGGTGGATGCCTGTCCGGCGGGTAGCGGTGCAGACACGATCGAGCTGCCGGCCGGCACCTTCACGTTTGCGTTGGCCGGGACGAGTGAAAACGCGGCGGCGACGGGCGATCTGGACATTCTGGACGATCTGACCTTGACGGGCGTTAGCGCCACCATGACCTTCATCGACGCCAACAGTCTGGATCGTCACTTCGAGACCTTTAACGGCAGCCATTTGTCAATCTCGCGACTGACACTGCAAGGCGGCAACCAGAGCAGTGCGGGCGGCGCTATCCGTGTCGCAAGCTCATCGACGCTGACGTTGGTGGCAGTCCGGCTCAGCGGCACTTCGGCTGGCTCCAGTGCCGCTATCTATGTCATCAATGGCTCCAGTTTGAATATCCACTTCAGCCGGATCGAGAATAACCTCGGCGGCGGCGTGTATCTTCAGCCCTCGACCACCACCGTCATCCGCAATAGCTCGATCAGCGGAAATCAGGGCCACAGCGGCGCCGGCATCACCACAGCCGGCACCCTGATCATAGTCAACAGCACATTGAGCGGTAACAGCACGGCGTTCGCCGGGGGGGCCTTGTTGAGTTCCGGCGCCACCAGCCTGTACAACGTTACCATCGCCGCCAATACGGCCGGGACGGATGGCGTCTCAGGCAGCGGCGGCGGGATCAGCGTATCCGGGGGAGCGGTAACAATCCGCAACAGCCTCATCGCTAACAACGTTAGTCTGGTCGACAACACCGAGGATTGCTCCGGGGCTTTGACGAGCGAGGGTTACAATTTGATTGAAGTCACCACCGGCTGCCCGATCACCGGCGACACCACCGGCAACATCACCGGGACTGATCCAAATCTGGATGTGCTGGCGGGCAACGGCGGCGGGACCCAAACACACGCCTTATTAGCCGGCAGTGTGGCCATCAACGCGGGCAATCCAGCCGGGTGTCTGGACGAGGGCGGCCTGACGTTGCAGACCGATCAGCGCTCATATCTGCGCAATGGCAGGTGCGACATCGGCGCGTATGAGTTCAACTCGCCCGGTCTGGCGACGTCGACGCCTACCATCACGTCCACGCCCACTCAAACGGGCACGCCGACTGCGACAGTGACGCAAACACCCACGCCAACATCGACGGCCACACCTACGCCCACCGCCACGCCGACGCGGACACCTACGCCCACCGCCACGCCGACGCGGACACCTACGCCCACCGCCACGCCGACATCGACCGTCACAAAAACGCCGACCGCAACAGCAACCAACATGCCCGGCCCATCGCCGACGCCAACCTCAACGGCAACCCGCACGCCCACCGCGACGGTGACACGCACACCGACCGCAACAGCAACCAACACACCCGGCCCGTCGCCAACAGCAACATCGACGCCAACTCGCACGCCCACCGCGACCGTGACGCGAACACCGACAGTAACGGCAACCAACACACCCGGCCCGTCGCCGACTTCCACTTCGACGCCGACGCGCACACCGACGGCGACACCCACCTGCACGCCCGGCCCTGATGGCTGCGTGTCAACGCCGACGCCGACGCCGACCCCCAGCTACTGGCTGTACCTGCCGTTGATTCAGAAGTGAGAGGCGATCGGTCCGATTTTCGAGGCCAAAGACGAATAATGGATCATCAATGGAGAGGCCGTCGACTTCGCTGCGCGGTCCTTCAGGGCAGGCGCTGCAGTGTGCAAGTCGTCAAGCGCATGTAGTTTGGCAAGGCCAGATTAGCCACAAGAGAACGCAGAGAACACAAAACAGAACGCCTTCTTTGTGCTCCTTGTGTTCTTGCCGTGTCCGCATCGCGGCGGGCCGCTGGGCGAAGTTCGTTCATTCAGTGCAGCATCAACTCGCTTTGGGAGAAGCCAATGAAATTTCGATTGTTGTTTCACGGGTTTGCCAGCCTTAGTAAATCACACCCTGCTCCCGATGGATTGCCAAATCCATCGGAATGCTGTGGATTTGACAATCCGCAGCGAGCACGCTGTGATCGACTGAGCCTTACTTTGATGCTCTTTTTCACCCTCGCATTGACGGGGCAGTTCAACCGGCCCGCGCTGGCCGCGCCGTCGGCTGTCACGTGGTATGTCTCAACCACCGGCAGCGATGGCAGCAACTGCCTGACGCCGGGCACGGCCTGCGCCACCCTCAACGCCGCGATCGGCAAAGCCGCCGATGGCGACACGATCGAGATTGCCGCCGGAACTTATCACGAGCATGACGTTCAAATCACCAAACAACTCACGCTCAACGGCGCGGGGTCGGACGTCTCGATCGTCGATGCGGACGCGCTCGGGCGCGTGTTTGAGGTCACGACGATCGTGACGATCTCGAACTTGCGCCTGCAAAACGGGCAGACCCCAACCGGTTCGCTGTTCCCATCGTCGGGCGGCGCGGTATTTACCGGCGGCAGCGCACGGCTTACCCTGCGCAACGCCGTGCTGATCGACAATCACGCGCCGGGTTCCGGCGGCGCGATCTTCAACATCGGCCACTTGACGCTGGAAAACACGCAAGTGTTGAGCAACACCACCGACGGAGCGGGCGGCGGCCTGTACAACTACAACAGCGGCGTGATCACCGTGACGCAGAGTTTGATCGCGTACAACACGGCGTTGGCCTACGACAGCGGCGGCGGCATCTACGCGGGCGGAACGCGGTTGAGTATCACCAACTCGACCATCGCCAACAACACCGGCGCAACTCTCGGCGGCGGGATCATCGTGTCCATGAACGGCGTGACGGTGTTGGACGGCGTGACGCTCTCCGGCAATCAGGCGACATCCGGCGCAGCATTGTTTTCGACACAGGGGACGATCACGGCGACGAATGTGACCGTCAGCGGCAACAACGCCGCCAACAACTATGGCGGCATCTACGTGACCGGTGCAACGGTCAGCCTGCTCCTGAAAAACAGCACCATCGCCTACAACACGCGCACCAACACGGCGGGCAACGGTGTCGATGGCGTGATGGTCGGCGACAATGCCACAGTCTCGCTGGTGAACACCCTGCTGGCGAACAATCAAGAGAACAACTGCGCCAGTTCCGCCCAGCCGACCTCGCTGGGCTACAACCTGTCCGATGATTTCTCCTGCGGCCTGACCCAACCCGGCGATCAGCAGGGCGTCGATCCGTTACTCAGTGTGCTCGGCAACTTTGGCGGCGACGTGCAGACGCATTTGCCAAAGAGCGGCAGCCCCGCCATCGATAGCGGCGACAACACCCGCTGTCCCGCCACCGATGCGCGCGGTGTGGCGCGTCCCTACGACGGCGATGGCAACGGATCGGCAGTATGCGACATCGGCGCGGTCGAAGCCCGCCACCAGATCGCCATCGCCGACAGCACCGTGCTGGAAGGCAACAGTGGCTCCCTCACGGCTGTGTTCACGGTGACGCTCGCGCCGACCAGTTCTGTCCCCATCTCCGTGACCTATCTCACCGTGGATGAGACTGCCAGCGCGGGTTCAGATTACACGCCCGTCTCTGGCACGCTGACCTTCAACGCGGGCGAGATCACCAGAACCATCGCCGTGAGTGTGACGGGCGATCTGGCCGACGAATTCAATGAAACCTTCCGCGTCGAGTTGTCCACCATTGCCAACGTCGATGTGCTGGACGCGCAGGCCATCGGCACGATCATCGACAACGACGGTTTGTCGGCCCTCTCGATCGCCGATCAATCCATCCTCGAAGGCAACAGCGGATCGAAAGCCATGTCGTTCGTCGTGACACTCTCACCGGCCAGTGCCTCAATCGTTACCGTGACCTATGCCACTGTTGCGGGCACAGCTACGGCGGGCGGTGATTACACCACCACGAACGGCACACTTGTCTTCCAACCCGGCCAGATCAGCAAGACCATCTCGATCAACATATTGGGCGACACCGTCGATGAAGGCGTCAGTGAGAACTTCAGCGTGCAGGTGAGCAACCCGATCGGCGCCACGCTGGCTGACGGGCAGGCGGCGGGCACCATCACTGACGACGACACCGCCCGCCTCACGCAAACGATCGGCCCCGAGGTGCTCGAAGGCAACAGCGGCTTCACGCCCGCCGTGTTCACCGTGACGCTGAGTACTGCGGCCAACTTCACCATCACCTTGGATTACGACGTGTCGTCCGGTTATGGCGCGACCGGCGCGATGGCCGGTGAAGACTTCGTGCCCATCTCTGGCACGCTCACCTTCCAGCCCGGCGTCACGCTGCGCACGTTCACCGTGCAGCTCATCGGCGATGAACTGGCCGAGAATCACGAAATCTTTTGGAGTTTGATCAGCAATGCCAACGTCCCGATCGACGCCAACGGCAATTCCGGTTTGATCTTGAACGACGACAGTTTTTATCTGTATTTGCCGTTGGTGCAGAGATAGCGGAACAAGCATCCTGAGCGGAATTCCGCACGTTTCTCGCGGAATGCAGTCGAAGGATGCGTCCCGATCGGAAAACCTGACTAATACCGCATCCTTCGACTGCGTGGCGAAAAGATGCCACTCCGCTCACGCCCTGTCCGCGAAGCGGGGGCGCGCCAGGCGGGATGCTTTCGTGAAGTTACTCATCATCGCTTTCAAGGGAGGAAGCCATGTTGGATAAAGTTGCCGCGCGCCGCGCGGTTAATCTGTTGCTGAGTGTATGTCTGATCTTTTCGTTGGTCCCCATCTCGATCGGTTATTCGGCCCCGGCGGTTTCGCCCCGGCCTCGATTGGTTGCGCCCGCCTCGGCGACCTATCCCTCACCACTGGCGCAGTCATTGACCATCGCGCGCGTGCAAAGTCAATACACGGCGGGCACAGTCGAGGTGATCTTCACGCTGAGCAACAACCTGCCCGTCACGCGCGTGCCCGATGCACCGCCCGCCGCGACCGATGAACAACTGGCCGACTCATTCGCCAACTTCGATCCATTGCTAGATGCCAACAACTTGCGATCGATCATCGTCACCGATACGCTGGCGACAAGTGTAACGTTGATTGCAGCGTCAGGCAATGTGACGCAGAACGGCAGCATGTTGACGTGGCAGCTGCCCGACCTCGCTCCCATGAGCAGCGCGCAGATCACGTTGACGATCCAGACGCCGTCGGCGGGCGGCGATTTCATCAACCTCGATAGTGGCGCACAGGCCAGTGCTTTACGCTGGGGACAAGCCATTAACACCAACGCCCGATCGGCTAGCATCATCCCGACGGGCATCGATGCTGCGTATCTTGCGGCCACCTCGGCGGCTGATCCCAACGATCCAGAATTGATCTGGTTCACGTCAGGGTTCGCGCAGGATCCGCTATCCGCGTTCACGGCAGTTCAATCCTTCCGCACCGATCTCTATCAAGGCGCATTGCGCGGCACACGCGGCACGCTGTGGGGCGAAGCCGGCAACTCGCTCGATAAAGCCTCGGCCTTGATCGCGATGCTGCGCGCGGCGGGCGTGCCTGCGCGTTATCGACACGGCACGTTGAATACCACGCAAGCCCAGACGTTGATCGCCAGCCTGTTCCCGGCGGCGAACGGTGTCGCGGGCTACTTGCCCATCGGAACGCCGTTGGCCGATCCGGTGAATGATGCGGCGCTGATCGCACTCGCATCCGATCACTGGTGGGTGGAAGCGTACTTGCCCGGCTCGGGTTGGACTGATCTCGATCCAACGTATCCGCAAGCAACTGCCGGCCAGGCGTTTGCCACGCCGAGCGGCGACGGGACCGATCGGGCCGCCGATGTCCCATCGGGTGTGCACCATACGCTGCGCGTGCGTTTGAAGAAGGAGCAATACAACTCGTTCCCGGTCGGCGGTGTGACGTTATCGACTTCGTATGTGCTCGATCAAATTTTCAACGTGAGCCAACTGGCGGGCAAGCGTTTGACGCTGGGCCATCTGGTGAGCGAACAACTGGCGGGCGGCGTGTTTTCCAACATCACGCGCGATTACACCCCCTACCTCGGCATCGAAGACAACAATCAGGGATTTCAAGGCGAATCGTTTCAAGACCTGCTGACCAACTTCCCGCTGGCGACGACGTTCACCACGGCGGAATGGCTTGAATACGAAATTCACTCGCCCGACGGCCACACGGAAACGTTCACGCGCGAAGTGCGCGACCTCATCGGCGCGGCGACGCGGCGTTTAGGCGGCAGTCCGCAGTTGGAATTGGGCACGAGCAGCGGGCCGTTCTTCGGGCCGGAAGATGTGTATGTGAATTGGGTGCTGCCGAATGCGGTGAGCGATTGGGCTGCGCAGCGCCAATCGGTGGGTGTATTGAACCGCTTGAAGGAAGCGGGCGCGATCAGTCAGGCGATGCTGGAGATTGCGAATCGCCTGCCGCCCGATGCAGTCCTGACCGGCGCCGATCTGGACGCCTACGCGGCCGCGCGCGCCGATCTGGTGTTTGTGTCCGAGTTGGCGCTGACCAGCGTGGGCCTGAATTTTGCGCGTCAGGCCGATGCGGCTTTGACGGACATTGAAGCCGGCCTGCGCACGCGGCTGTATTACGCCTCGCCGCGCGTCTTTACCGTGTCCTCGATCGGTTCACCCAACGACATCGTGACGACCACCGTCGATCTGCGGCATACCTCGGTGGAGGCGGTCGTGTATCCGGGTCAAGCGACCGCCGCGGAACAAGTCGCGCAGTGGGCCAAGGGCCTGAATGAATCGATCCTCGAAGGCGAAGCGCTGGCGCAAGGCGACGGCACGCCGCCGCTCACGACGATGCGCGTCTTCGACGAGATGACGGCGCAGGGCATCGATCCGGTGCTGATCCAGCCGAATGAGTACGGCTTACTGGATGCTTATGACTTTTCAGATGACGCACTGGCGCACGTCATCGACGCGCTGTTGGAAGGCAAGCAAGTGTTGATCCCCTCGCGCGCGGTGCTGATCGATGGTGCGCCGACCTTCGCGTGGTGGACGATCGATCCGGTGACGGGTGAGACGATCAGCGTGGGCGAGAACGGTTTGCATCCGGCCGCGCTGGAGTATCGGCTGCTGCAAATCGTCGTGGAAGAGTTTGTCGATATTTACGGCGGGGGCGGAGGTATCCAGCCCGACACAGTGGAACTGGCCGAGTCCGCGTTGAAGATTGGCATGACGCTGCGCGGCTATTTCTTTGCCGTGGCGGCGGGCATCAGCGGCGGCAATCGACCCGCGCAGCCCGATCGTGCGGACGTGGCGAGCTCGTGGCGTAGTTTGCCCGCGTATCTATGCCCACCTATCGCGTGCGGTGTGGAGCAGTTCTTCATGAGCGAAGCGAACGCCATCGCCGCCGATGTGTTGCCCTTGCCCGAACTCGCTTTCACTTACGGCGATACTTCCGGCAGCGACGTGACCATCACGACGCTGACGGCTCCCGCGAATGGCAGTGGCACGCCCGCGTTCACCCTCGCGGCGAACCCGAGTGTGTCGTCGATCGCGCCCGGTACGCTCAGTGCATTCCAGGCCCAGATCAACAGCAACTTCGCGGATGACTTCACGGTGGCCGTCTACGTCCCGATCGGCTGGGCGGCGACGATTACGGCTACTGGTCAAATCAGCGTTCTGCCTGATGAGGGTGTTGCGCCCGGCAACTACGTGATTGAACTCGTCGCGCAATCGAAGTTGCACCCTGAATTGATCGAGACGGCCACGCACACGATCACGATCTTGAACCCGACGAGCGCGCAACTCTCGATCGCGCCTGAGCCAAAGATCACGGTGGCGATGGGCCTCGCCGCGATTGCGGCCGATCCGAACGAAACCAACGACGGCGAAGTGGAAGTGCCCGGCGCGGCTTACACCATCGTGCTCACCAACACCAGCGGATCAACGCGCGCGTTTGACATCAACGTCAGCGGCCCGCCGTCCGATTGGCTGATCCTCAACGCGGTGCGATCAACCACAGCCACAGTGAATTTGCTTGCGGGTGAAGTGGCGCGCCTGGGTCTGTATATCTCACCGTCGAGCGGCACACTGCCGCCCGTCAACACCAACTATCCCGTTGATGTCACCGCGACCTCAACGCCGATCAATGTGCAGGCGTCGTCGGTCTTCGTCATGCCGCCGCAGTCGTTCAATCGCATGACGCTCGATCCGGCGCAGTTGTATCTGCCGCCTAACAGCAGCACGCCGGTGAATCTCAACATCACGAACATTGGCAATGCGGCGGGGAGTTTCGATCTATCGCCGCACGCGCTGCCGCCCACGACGACGATCACCGGTCTGCCCGCGTCACAGGCATTGGCGCAGGGCGCGAGCGCGTCGCTGCCGTTGTCGTTGACCATCGGCGACGCGACACCGGGCGCGACGTTCCCGCTCGTCATCGCGGGCAAGGCCGCCAACAGCACCACGCAGTATGCCATTGCGAACGTGCGTGTGGCCGGGCCGTACAGCGGCAAGGTGTTTCAGGCGGCCGATCAGTTGGAGTTTTGTCCGTTGAGCGAACCGCTGCTCTCGGCCACACTGACGACGCTGGGCGTGGCGATGGCGAACCTCGAAGCGTCGTGCGAGGCGGGTACGTGCGACGTGGGCCAACGCGATCAGGCGGTGCTGGCCGCGCGCGATGCCGCGAACTATGCTGGATCGTTCTCGTCGTTGATCACGGCTGATGATGCGCTGCTGCAAGCGGCGAACTCGTTGGCGACGCACATCAGCCCGATCGATGTAGAAACCGATCTGGCCGCCATCCGCGATGCGGTCTCGCCGCTGCTGGCCGATCAGATGTGCGCGTTGAGCGAGCATATGCCGTCGCTGCGCTGGTCGACGGGGTACAGCGCCGCGTTGATCGGTCAGTCGCGTGACACGGTGCTGGAGGTGAAGAACCTCGGCACGTTATCAACAACCTATGCCGTGACAGTGACACTGCCCAACGGCCCGCAGAGTTTCAACGTGCTGCTGAATCCCGGCGCAACAGTCACTTACACCTACGCATTGAGCAACAGCGTGACGGGACTCGTCAGCGCGATCGCGCAAGCGACCGCCGTCGGATCGGAGATCAGCCTATCGGGTTTGAGTGCGTCCGCGACAACGCGGCTGAATGTTTTAGATCGTTTTGTGCAACTCACCGCCGTTAATCCGAATCCCGCCTTTGTCGAAACGGGGTTGAGTTCAAGCAGCATCGTGATCGAAGTGAATAACCTCGCTAACTTGCCCATCGACACGACGGCGTTGATCACGATCACGTCGCCGGGCGGCAGCATCGCTTACTCATCGACACAAGCCTTGCGCGTGATGGGGTCGGTGCAGACCTACAACCTCGGCGCGATCAACACGTCCGGCTGGGCCATCGGCGTGTACACCGTCACCGTCGATCTGCGCTGCGCCAACGATCTGTGCGCCGCGCCCAATGCCCTCCCCGATGGTAAGGGCTACGGCTTCTTGACGGTAGGACAAGGCTTAGAAATCAGTCACGCCGTCTCGCCGGAAGAAGTCACTGCGGGCACGTTCACTGTGACGACGATCATCACGAGTGAGATCACCTCACCTGCGATTCAACCGCCTGCCGCTTTGCGTCCATCTCTCCCCTCTCCTGAAAACATCTTTTCGTTTTCAGGAGAGGGGCCGGGGGTGAGGCCAGGGGTGAGGCCTCCCGCGCCCGACGCGCCCGCCACCACGTGGGCCATCACGCGCACGGAGAACACCAACGCCGCCATCGTTTATTCCGGCACGTGGACGGTGATCAGCAACGTCATCTCCATCCGCGCCAGCAACGGCGATTACAGTTGGGCGGATGCCGTCAACGAAACGGCCACCTTCACCTTCACCGGCCCGTGGATCAACCTCGGCTTTGCGACGTGGTGGCAGGCCGGTCAGGCCGACATCCTGATCGACGGCGTGAACGTCGGCATGGTGGACACCTACAGCAGCGACAACGACGTGATGAATTTCATGTTCGGCAATCTCAGCGCCGGGCCGCACACCGTGACGATTCGCGTGCGCGGCACGCGCCATCCCAACTCCACGGGCAACACCATCGCCCTCGACTACATCGACGTGTGGGACGGCACCGACATGCCCGCGGGCCGCGTCGAACAGGACAGCCCGCGCGTGTGGCGCAGCGCCAGTTTCAGCACGATCACGGATACCGTCGCCAGCGGCGGCACGTATATGCGGGACAGCAGCACCAGCGATGCGACCGCGTGGTTCCCCTTCACCGGCGACTCGATCAGCTTCATCGGTCATGCCGACTTCCGGCAGCATCGCCTCGCCATCTCCATCGACGGCGTGTGGCGCGGTCACTTTAATCTATACGCGGCCAGCAGCGAACAACGCGTCATCTCTTTCAACAACCTCGGCCCTGGCCCGCACATCATGCAGGTGCGCCATTACAACGGCGAGTTCCACGTCGATGCCTTTGAGACGCCAGGCTCCGGGCCGTTCTATACGCCGCCGACACCGATCGGGTTTACGCGCTACGAAGAATACCATCCGGCTTTCACGTACAACGGTTACTCCTATCAGCAGCGCCCGCAAGGCTGGGATGAAAACCTGATCGTGCCGATCGTCAGCGACGCGGGCCTCATGTCGTCGAGCACGGCCAGTAATACGGTGAGCCTGACCTTCTACGGCGTGTGGGCCAGCATCGGCTTCCGCCAGCGATCGGATGCGGGCCGCGCGGAGATTCGGGTCGATGGGGCCAGCGTGGGCACGATCGGGTTGTATAGCACCACCGAGAATCTGAAGACGTTCACGATCGGCAATCTCGTCACCGGCACACACACGCTCGACATCGTCGTGCTGAATCAGCCCGATCCACCCGGCATTGGCCGCCTGATCTATTTCGATTACGTGGACGTGTGGGACGGCTCGCCCGTATCCGATGGCTTTGTCAACGCCCAACGGCGCGACGCCGACGGCCGCTTGCGCTTCAATGCCGGCGGCGATGA
>JACRBO010000313.1 GCA_016219235.1 Chloroflexota bacterium | reverse complement strand
GTCAGCTGAGGCAGTGCGCGACAGCGCCACCCACTCGCCTTCCGGCGTCGCGTAGCACGCAACCCACGGGGTGCCGGGTTGATGATTGGGCCGCATCAACATGAGCACATCATCGTGCCAGGACTCGAAGAAGTCCGCGTGTCCCGTCCGATCGGCCTTCAACTCGCGCCAGCGTACCGCCGTGAGACGTTCGGCCAATCCCGCCGGCAACGCTGCGCGCGGCTCGGGCTTGACCGCTTGCCGGTCGAGCCAGGCCACGGCCTCCGGCCGGCTGTCGAAGCCCACCGAATTCAAGAGGACCGTGCCGGCCTGCACTTCTGCCTGCACATCGTCCACATCGCGGGCGACCACGATGACCGTTTGATCACCGCGAACGGCCGGATAGAACTTCGGCTGTTTCCACAGCACCGGTGGCTGCGTCAACATCACGGAGTCTGGAGCGCGGTCGGCCGCTGGCCGATCGTCGGTTGGCTCCGCCTCAAACTCAGCCTCACTGTCCGCCGCAGGCGACGCACCCTCCGTCGAGCCGGTCAAGCTGTGTAGCGCCATTCGGGCCAACTCGATCGCCGCCATTTCCGGGTTGCCGCAGTGGGCGACCTCCGCGTAAGCGGCAAAGATGTTGTAGAAACCGGTGCGGCTCAGGGCCTGACCGAAGAACCCGAATTGCAGTTGACCCGTCTGGAAGCCAAGGCTGCGCGATCCGTGATACTCGACGCGGATAGGCTGCCCGTCCAACGTGAATTCGAAGTTGAGCGGCTGCTGCCAGCCAGCCGGGACAGTCATCGGCGCACCCATCGCTGTCCCAGGTAGTGCGAGGGCAGTCCTAGATTTGGCGCGGTGTTTCTTCGGCGGTTGCGCCGCGATGAGAATCTGATCGGGTTTCACTGAACGACCTTCACCCGCTCCGATCATCCACATCTCCCAGCGCTGATTTGCCTGACTCCAACTGATCGGCCGGGCGTAACTCACGGTTTCCCCGATTTTCACTTCCACGCGGTCGGGCAGATCGAGCGGCCATGACCGGCGATTCTTGACCAGAAACGCCTGATATTCAGCGTGCAAGGTGTGGGCGATGTGCTGCGCGGCTGCTTCCGGCGAACCCTGTTCTGCCACATCGGCGTAGATCGTCAGGTGCGCGCGAAAGCCAGTCGGACTAACGGTTGGCCCATGCAGATCGAAGGTCAAACCGCCGCGACGGGCGAAGACGCTGGCCTGCCCGTGATACTCGACACGGACCGGCTCACCCTCGACTTCCAGATCGATCGTGCGTGCGGCCTGCCAATCGGCCGGCAGTGGCGCGTCATCGACTGCGGCGGAATCAGCGTCGGCTACGTCATCAGCCTTAACGGGTTCATCGCTTTCAGTGTCATTGATGTCATCG
Source organism: Chloroflexota bacterium (assembly GCA_016219235.1). The sequence goes on along the minus strand of JACRBO010000313.1, from coordinate 1,066 downwards.
GACACCAGGTCCGCCGCAACACAATCAGGAACCCCGTCCGCATCCTCGTCAGCCCCGGCCGACCAGCCCGAAACCGCGACCGACCTGGACGCCGCCGGGCGCGGCACCACTTCCCCCACCAGCGGGCCGTCCCGTTTGACCGTCAGCAGATACAGCGTTGTGGCGATCCTGGTCAACGGCGCGAAGGTCTCCTCCGGCCAGTCTTCGCGGTCAACGATCGTGAACCGCTGCGCGATCTCAACCCGGCGCCTGGGGCGATCGGCCGCCAGATAACCACGCGGCAGGATGGCCGCAACGTACGTGCCGCCGCGTGCCAGATCAGCGATCCGCTCCATAAAGTCGCCGGCCGCATCGCTGTGACCGAAGACATTTCCGAAAGGTGGATTAGTGGCCACCGCATCAAACTCGGTGGGCCGGAAGCCGTCGAGAAAGTCGCGATAGTGGACGTGATCTTCGCCCCAGAGGGCTTGCGCAATGGGCACTACTGCACTGCTGTATTCCACCATGATCGGCACCGCGCCGCGCTGCTGCACGGCGTGACTGAGCGCGCCGAAGCCGCAGCCCGGATCGAGCACGACCGCCCCCTGGTTGATTGGCAGCCGGTTCACCGCCCGTTCGGCCGCAGCCGCCGGTGTCGGAAAGAAACCTGTCCACGGCGTGCCGCGCTTGAAGCGCGACAGATACAGCGCCGTTGCAAACTCCAACGGTGTGCCAGTGAACTCAATCGCCGGGTGCTCGTCACCCTTTACATACGTCTGCACGGCAGCCAAGATATCCTGATCCGGTGACCAGGCATTCATGCACTTCTTGACCCAGTAATCGAGCGAATACTTTTTCGCTTTAGGCATAGACACCTCCAACGATCACGGGGATTGAGGCGATGTGCCCCAACCCCCGTGATGTACGCAGAGTGTTTGATGGCGAAGTGTTTTCAACTCACCTCGCCGCGTATACCGATCGGCCCCTACACGATCGCCGCGACGGCCGCGCGCAACTGCTCACGGTCCTGCAGTAGATCGGCCACGGGAATGACAGGATCGGCAAAAGTGTGCGCGTGCGGGTTATC
>JACRBO010000312.1 GCA_016219235.1 Chloroflexota bacterium | reverse complement strand
GCGAAGGCGCGGCGCATAACCAGCACTCGTCGTGATGGACGCTCTGCCCTACAGACATTTCGTGGGGACGAAAGGAGTCCGTTTCAATGAGCGAGCGCATCACAGGTACGGTGAAGTGGTTCAGCCGGACGAAGGGTTATGGGTTCATCACTCAGCCCGAAGGCCCGGACGTGTTTGTCCACTATTCGGCCATCGTCGGCGAGGGTTTCCGCAACCTCGACGAGGGTCAGCAGGTGGAATTCACCGTGCAACAAGGCCCCAAGGGCCTGCAAGCCGCCGACGTCCGACCGTTGTAGACCACCAACCGGCGTCCATTCACACCCTGATCGGTTTCGATCGGGGTGTGTTGTTTTCTAATACAACACTAACGCACTCCGTGTAACATAGCCGGGGGGCGCAGTGACTAATCGGTTGTCGGTTCAATCACTTGGCGTTACAATCTACGGGCACTCGCATTTACAGGAGAGATTCACTATGGAAAATGTCATCATCATCGGTTCGGGCTGCGCGGGTTTGACGGCGGCGATCTATGCGGCGCGCGCGAATCTGAATCCGCTCGTGATCACGGGCAATGAATTCGGTGGGCAAATCGCCACGACCACCGAGGTAGAGAACTATCCCGGTTTCCCGACCGGCCTGCAAGGCCCGGAGTTGACTGAAGGCATGAAGCAGCAGGCCGAGCGTTTTGGCGCGCGGCTGGAATATGACGAAGTGATCGGGGTCGATCTGAGCCGCAAGCCGATCGTGGTGAAGACGAACAGTGCCACGTATGAAACCAAAGCGTTGATCGTTGCCAGCGGCGCCAGTCCGCGCAAGCTTAACATTCCTGGTGAGAAAGAATTGACCGGGCGCGGGGTGAGTTATTGCGCGACGTGCGATGGGTTCTTCTTCAAGAACAAAGAGATCATGGTGGTGGGCGGCGGCGATAGCGCTTTGCAGGAAGCCCTGTTCTTAGCCAAGTTCGGCAGCAAAGTCACGATCGTCCATCGCCGCGATCAATTGCGCGCAGGACCGGCCCTGCTCGAGCGCGTGAGCAAGAACGAGAAAATGGGTTTCCTGTACAACACGATCGTGACCGGCGTCCACGGCAATGGCTCAGTGAAGACGGTGACGCTGCAAGACACCGTCACCGGCGCGCAGCGTGAAGCCAACGCCGATGGTGTGTTCATTTACATTGGCCACATTCCGAATACGTCATTGTATGCAGGCCAACTGGCGATGGATCACGAAGGCTATCTCATCGTCGATTCGTATCTGCACACCAACGTCCCCGGCGTCTTTGCGGCGGGCGAAGTACATGACAATCATTTCCGGCAGGCCATTGTCTCCGCCGGGTTTGGCTGTATGGCAGCGATGGAAGCCGAAAAATACATTTCGAGTCTCGAATAAACACAAGACCTTAAGGGTTTCGGAAACCCTTAAGGTCTCTTTTTGATCATGCCCTATCTCGATCTAAACAACTCACGCATTTACTACGCTTTACACCGCAACCGATTGATCGGCGGCGTCCCGGTCATTCTCATTCACGGCGCGGGCGAGAATCATCTGGTGTGGCCGGCGGGTCTGCGCCGTCTGCCAGAGACGGCCGTGTACGCGCTCGATCTGCCGGGTCATGGCAAATCGGGCGGTGACGGTTGCACTTCGATCAAGGATTACGTGGCGTGGCTGGCGCAATTCCTGGACTGCATTAACGCGTCTCGCGCGATTGTGATCGGCCACTCGATGGGCGGCGCGATTGCCCAATTGTTTGCGCTGACGCATCCCAATCGAACGACGGGTCTGGCGTTGATCGCTACTGGCGCAAAACTGCGGGTCGCGCCCCAATTGCTCGAGTGGGCACTAAGTGATTTACCCGCCGCGGCGGAGATGGTTAGCCGCATGGAGTGGGGACCGAATGTGCCGGAGCAGATCGTGCGCCTGGGGAAGCAACAAGTGTTGGCCAATCGGCCGGAAGTGCTGCACGGCGATTATCTGGCCTGCGATTCATTTGACGTTCGCGAACGCTTGCGCGACATCAAAGCGCCGGCATTGATCGTGGCGGGCACGGTCGATCAACTCACGCCGATCAAATATGCGACGTTTATGGCGGAGCAGCTGCGTGACGCCCGATTGGTGTCGGTGCCCGACGCGGGCCACATGGTCATGATCGAAGCAGAAGCAATCGTGACCTATGCGGTGGAGCAGTTTGTGCGAGAAGTTAATCCGTGACGAGTGATTTTCGACTGTCATGCCCGAACGTTTTTGTCGGGCATCCACATTGACTGCTGGCAATTCATGTTGATCAGGATGCTGGATTCCCGCCTGAAGCGCGCGGGAATGACGTGGGGTGTACGAATCAAGTGCGCGCGATGGAAGCCAGAATCGCGCGCATTTTTTGTGCGGCGCGTGCCCGATGACTGATCTGATTCTTGAAGTCTACCGGTAGTTCCGCCATCGTGGCCGAATGTTCGGGCATGTAAAACACCGGATCAAAGCCGAAGCCGTTGCTGCCGCGTGCTTCGTGCGCGATGACGCCGGCGCAGCTGCCCTCGGTGGTGGTGATCGATCCATCGGGTGCGGCGAGGGCGATCACGCAGTGAAATTGCGCCGCGCGTTGATCGTTGGGCACATCGATCAGTTCGTTCAGCAGCTTTTGGATGCGCGCGGGACTATCGGGCGCGTACCGGGCCGAATGAACGCCGGGTCGCCCATTCAACGCGGCAACCTCCAGACCCGAATCATCGGCCAAGGTCAATAGGCCACTTAGCTGCGCGTAGGCGCGGGCCTTCAGTTCCGCGTTGGCCACGTAGGTGCTGCCGGTCTCCTCCACATCCACATCTATTCCAACGTCTTTCAAACCAACTAAATCCAGATCAAGTCCGGCGAACAAAGATTGATACTCGCGGACTTTGCCCGGGTTGGTAGTTGCGATCAATAGGCGCATGATTTTGACCTTTCATATCAGTGGATAGCCTGATCGGGCGGCGAGATGACTATAGCGCATCTGTTCCGAAACCGCAAATTTTGGCGGAATTTTGCCAGATCAGTTGTGAATTATGTCGCTAGTTTATCCGAAAACGTGTACTTGACGGCAAGGAAACATTCTGATAATATATTGCCATATTTATTGACAAATCGTTCTGTATCCTCGTGCCTGATGTTGCAATCAGGTTGGGCCACCAGGCAAAAGCGACACCGCTTTTACGACCGTGCTCAAATACCACGTAGCCTCACTCTTGCGACCCGAAGTCGGGGCCGCCATGGACCTGGCAGTTGACGAGAGTCATCAAGTCCTCGGCGATCTTAACGTCGGGCACGTGCGCGGCGCACTTCGCCTCACGCGCGCCAATCGTCGAATTCTCGTTAATGGTCAGTTACAAGTCGCGGTCGACGCGGAGTGCGTGCGGTGCCTCACTACGTTTCAATTGAATTTGGACTTGCAAATCGAAGAACTGTTTGCGTTGTCACCCTCGGCCGATCCGGTGTATTTCATCGACGAGGGCGGCTGGCTGAATTTGCTGCAGCCACTGCGTGAGCAAATCCTGTTGGCCCGGCCCATTCATCTTGTGTGCCGGCCCGATTGCAAGGGCCTGTGCAGCCAGTGCGGCCAGAATCTCAATGACGGGCCGTGCGGTTGCAATGCGGATGATATCGACCCCCGACTGGCAGCTCTGAAATCTTTGTTGCGGCAATAGAGGAGGCGGCGATGGCTCAGGCAATAGACAAGCTTCTCGAGCGGGTGGTCGCGGATTTGACTGAGAAGGCCGAGACGCAGGGCTATCTGATTACGGACGATATTCTGGAAACGCTGCCGGAATTCGATGAGCTGGCCGAACGCCTGCAGGAAGTGGTGGTGCAGCTGCAAGACGCCGGCATCGACGTGTACGAAGCCAAGGCCTCGCCGGACGATCAAGTAATGTTTGATGATGGTGACGCCGAAGCCGAGTTTGACGAAGAGGACGATTTTGATCTGGACGACGGCGAAGAGCTAGACATGGCGGCCGTCGTCAGTGACGATACGGTGGGCCTGTATTTAAAGGAAATGACGCGCGTGCCGCTGTTGACGCAGAAAGAAGAGAAGCAGATTGCCCAGCAGATCGTGCGCGGCCGGGCGGCGACGCGCCAATTGCAGCAACCGGTGCGCGGCACTGCCCGGGTGGCTAAATTGCAATCGCAAGTCGATGAAGGTCTGCTGGCGCGCGAGCATTTGATCAAGGCCAATACGCGGCTGGTGGTCAGTATTGCCAAGCGGTATATGTGGCAGGGCGTGCCGTTTCTGGATTTGATTCAAGAAGGCAACCTGGGCTTGATGAAGGCCGTGGAGAAGTACGATTACAAGCGCGGCTTTCGCTTCAGCACCTACGCTACGTGGTGGATTCGCCAGACCATTACACGCGCGATCGCCGATCAGGCCCGCACGATCCGCCTGCCGGTGTACATGAGCGATCGACTG
>JACRBO010000311.1 GCA_016219235.1 Chloroflexota bacterium | reverse complement strand
TCCGATCTGGGTCTGACGCCCAACAACGATGGCAAGATCATCCGCCTGGTCATTCCACGCCTCAGCGAAGAGCGCCGCAATGACATGATCAAGAGCGTCCACAAACGCCTGGAAGAGGCCCGGGTGTCCATTCGAAATATCCGCCGCGACACTCAGGACACGCTGCGCGACTTCGAAAAAGAAAAAATGATCTCCGAAGACGATCTGAAGCGCGGGCGCGACGATCTACAGAAGCTGACCGACAAATACATTGAACAGGCCGAATCCCTCAGCAAGCGTAAAGAAGAGGAGATTCGCGAAGTCTAGGTTGTCCAGGACTTTCGTTGCAGCATGAGCTCCGCATCCACCCCGACGCAGGTTCCGTATCATCTCGCGATCATCATGGACGGCAATGGCCGCTGGGCAAAAGCCCGCGGTCTGCCGCGTTTGGCGGGACATCGCGCCGGCACAGAAAACCTGCGCCGGATTTTGCGGGCCTGCGTGAAACACGGCATAAAGATTCTGACCCTGTACGCCTTTTCGACCGAGAACTGGGGCCGCCCGGCCGAAGAAGTGCGCGGTCTCATGACCATCCTCGAGCAGGTGATCGAGCACGAATTGAAGGAGCTGCATCAGGAGGGCGTGCGGATCAATCATATTGGCCGCCAGGCCGGCATTTCGCCGCGCCTGCAAAAGAAGATCAAACAGGCGGTCGACCTGACACACGCCAACACGACGTTGACTCTCAACGTCGCGCTCAATTATGGCGGGCGGCAAGAAATCATCGACGCTATCCGCTGTATCATCCGGGACGGTCTTGCGCCCGAACAGATCGACGACGCGGTGCTGAGCCGCTACTTATACACGGCCGGTCAACCCGATCCCGATCTGATCGTGCGGACCAGCGGCGAGATGCGCGTCAGCAATTTCTTGATCTGGCAGGGCGCCTACGCCGAGCTTTACGTCACCCCGACTTACTGGCCGGATTTTGATGAAAACGAATTGCAGCTGGCGCTGGAACACTTCGCCAGCCGGGAACGCCGCTTTGGGCTGGTGGCCGGCCAGACGTCGCCGTCTTCGGCGACACCGTCAGTTAGAGCCAAATAACCTGTCAGTCACAAGCTGTCCGCTGCATGCTAATCCGCACCATCAGCGCTCTGATTTTACTGCCGCTAGCCATTGGCCTGATCTGGCTGGGCGGCGGGCCGTTCTATGTTGCCCTGGGCACGCTGCTGGTCGTGGGGGCGGTTGAATTCAATCAGTTAGCGCGACAGGGTCGTCATCCGCATCAAGCGCCGTTGATCAGCTCGCTGGCGCTGGTCGTGTTGATCGGGGGGGATGCGCTTTATCCGCAGGGCAATTCGCTGCGGCCGGGCATTGCGTTCATCCTGGTTGCTGCGTTGATCTGGCAGTTGCGTCACCGTCAGGACGAGCCTATTGTCGATTGGGCCCTGGCTATCGCGAGCGGCTTATATCTGGGTCTGGCCGGCGCGCATTTTATCCTGTTGCGTCTTCTGCCCGATGGCGAGCGCTGGTTGCTGCTTACGCTATCCGGTACCTGGCTGGCCGACAGCGGCGCATACTTCATCGGCTCGCGTATTGGCCGTCACAAGATGACGCCAACGCTCAGCCCTAAAAAGAGCTGGGAAGGCCTGGCGGGGGGCGTCATTTTTGGGACGGCGCTCAATTCAATCGTGGCTGCGTGGTTTGGATTGCCCTGGCTTCATGGGGCGGCGCTCGGCCTGATCGGGGCAACCATCGGCACGCTGGGCGATTTGTCCATATCGATGATCAAGCGCCAGGCGGGCGTCAAAGATTCCGGCCGCTTGATTCCCGGCCATGGCGGCGCACTCGATCGCCTGGACAGTCTGTTATTTACCGTGATCGTTGGCTACTACTATCTCAGCTGGATCGCACACACAGGGGGGAACTGACATGCCATCCACTTCGATCATTGCCGACCCGGATCGCAACCTGGCGCTCGAACTCGTCCGCACCACCGAAGCCGCCGCCATGTCGGCAGCGCGGCAAATGGGGCGCGGTGACAAGATCGCGGCCGATCAGGCTGCCGTCAACGCCATGCGCTTGATGTTCAACACCGTGGATATGGACGGCGTCGTCGTCATCGGCGAGGGCGAAAAAGACGAAGCGCCGATGTTGTTCAACGGCGAGCGGTTGGGCACGGGCGCGCTGCCGCAGGTCGACATCGCGGTGGACCCGATCGATGGTACGCGCTTAACCGCGCTGGGCCTGCCGGGCGCCGTCGCCGTGGTGGCCCTGGCTGAGCGCGGCACCATGTATAACCCCAAGCACCTGGTCTACGCCAACAAAATCGCGGTCGGCCCGCGGGCGCGCGGCACAATCGACATCAATGCGCCGGCGAAAGATAATTTGACCAGAGTCGCCAAAGCTCTGGGCAAGGACCTGCACGATCTCACGGTTGTCATTCTCGATCGTGATCGTCACAAGAACCTGATTCGCGACGTCCGCGAATGCGGCGCGCGCATTAAACTGATCAGCGACGGCGATGTGGCCGGCGCGCTGTCAACGGTCTTTAGCGACACCGGCGAAGATATTCTCATGGGCATCGGCGGTTCGCCCGAGGCCGTCATCACCGCCGCCGCCCTTAAATGCGTGGGCGGCGAGATTCAATGCAAGATGTGGGCGCGGGATGAAAAAGAGCGGCTTAAGGCGCTTGATTTTGGGATCGACTTGAACCAGGTGCTCACCACCAACGATCTGGTGGCCGGCAACAACGTGTTTTTCGCGGCCACCGGCATCACCGACGGACAGCTCGTCGGCGGTGTGCGCTACGAGGGCAACTCGATTCACTCCAGTTCGATCGTCATGCGCAGTCTGACCGGCACGATCCGCCGCATCGAATCCCAGCATTACCTGGACAAACTTAATCTCGTTACCAACATCTACGATCAAGCTTAACCTGGCGACTTCGTCAGGTTGTGGAGGAACCACTGTGGACTTTGTAGAACTGGAAGCTAAAACACTGACCGAGCTGCGCGACATCGCCAAAACGATGGATATCTCGGGCTATCGTCGCCTGAAAAAGGACGATCTGATCTTGCGCCTGCTGCGCGCCAAAGCCGAAGGGCAAGGCTACATCTTTGGCGGCGGTGTTCTGGACATCGTCGACGAGAACATCGGCTTTTTGCGCAGCGAGCACTATCTGCCCGGCCCGGAAGACGTGTACGTCAGCCAGAGCCAGATTCGACGCTTCGGGCTGCGCACCGGCGACATGGTCATCGGCCAGGTGCGCCCGCCCAAAGACAGCGAAAAGTATTACGGCTTGCTGCGGGTGGAAGCCGTCAACGGCCTCGATCCAGAAGCGGCCAAGACGCGGCCCAACTTCGAAAAGTTGACGCCAATCTTCCCCAACGTGCGCTTCAATCTGGAGACCGAGCCGTCCAACATCACCACACGCTTGCTGGACCTCGTCGCGCCGGTCGGGCGGGGGCAGCGCGGCCTGATTGTCTCACCGCCTAAATCCGGCAAGACGACTGTGCTCAAGCACATCGCCAACTCCATCTCAACGCGGTATCCCGACGTCCATCTGATGGTCGCCCTCATAGGCGAGCGCCCGGAAGAAGTGACCGACATGGACCGCTCGGTGGACGCCGAAGTGATCAGCAGCACGTTCGACGAGCCGCCGACGAGCCACGTGCGCGTGGCTGAGATGGCCTTGTCACGCGCCAAGCGGCTGGTCGAAGGCGGGCGGCACGTGGCGATCCTGATGGATTCGATGACGCGCCTGGCGCGCGCCTATAACTTGATCGTGCCGTCGAGCGGGCGGACGCTATCGGGTGGTCTGGATCCGGCGGCCCTGTATCCGCCCAAAGGCTTCTTCGGCGCAGCCCGCAACATCGAGGAAGGCGGCAGCCTGACCATCATCGCGACCTGCCTGGTCGATACCGGCAGCCGCATGGATGATGTAGTATACGAAGAGTTCAAGGGCACCGGTAACATGGAACTGCACCTGAACCGCCGACTGCAAGAGCGCCGCGTCTTCCCGGCCTTCGATGTCGATCGGTCCAGCACCCGCCGCGAAGAACTGCTGCTCGAACCCGACGTGCTCAGCAAGGTATGGACCATGCGCCGCATGCTGTCACAGATGATGGCGCCGCCACCGATGGGCGCGGGCATGGATACCACCAATGCCATGGAATTGCTGATTACGCGCCTGGGCCGTACCAAGACCAATACCGAGTTTCTGGCCAGCCTGCGCGACGATTTCTAGCCCCCGACCGGCCGCTTGCACAGGTAAGTGGCTATGGTATAATTTTGACTCATCTATGACCGTGAGCGGCGCTCCTGGCAGCACGGCTATCGGCTATGTGCCAGATTGAGTAGTTGCCAGGCTTTCTGCCGCGATCACCCACCTATGAGCCATACTGAACTTACACCTCGTGTTGCGCGTCGGTTGTTCGTTAGAACAGCCGACGATGCACCTGTTACATCCGTTAGAGAAGCACCTCAGCGCACCGCCCTGTCGGAGACAACACCCGTCGCTACTGAAGCCAGTGCAGAACCTGGCTCAATAGCGCGTGCCAATTTAGCCCTGGAGCGCTGGCTGGCGCAGGCCGCCGTGCGATTGGGTCAACTGACCTGGCAGATCAACAGCGACCAGGCCAGAGCAACGATCCTTAGAGTCACCTCGCATCTGGTTATTCTGACCGTCATGATCGGGGCAGTTGGCATGGCCGGCGCGGCCCGCGCAGCCACCCCGGTCGAGCGGGCTGGACGACAGGTGGCTTCATCGGGCGAGCCGGGTCGCAATGTCTCGTTCAACGTCTTTCCAGCAGGCCAACCCGTAACCAATACTGAAGAAATCCTGACCTTTGTCGGGCAGGGTGGACCCATCCAGATCGACCAGGCAGTAGTTGTTCCTCAAGCGAATCCGTATACCACCATTCCTAACCGTCAGCGCCGTGATATTCTGCTGTACACGGTGCAAGCTGGCGATACCCTCTTTGGTATTGCTGCCTTGTACGGGTTAACGCCCGAATCGCTGTTGTGGGCTAACTTCGATGCTTTGCAGGACAATCCGCACTTGTTGAAAACGGGCATGGAGTTGAACATTCCACCCGTCAATGGCATCGTATACACCGTTGAATCAGGCGATACCGTCGAAAGCATCGCGGAGAAGTACAAAGCCACAGTCGAAGCCATTTATCAGGACGGCTACGAGTGGAATCAGCTGAAACCCGGTCAGCAGCCTCAGGCGGGCGCGACATTGATCATCCCAGGCGGCAGCCGCGAGTTCAAGTCGTGGGCGTTAACGCAAGCCGAAAACGCACCCGTCGCAACCAGCTCAGCCGGTGTACCAATCGCAAGTAACTCCAACGCTGGCTTCTGCAAGGATGTGGCTGCCGGGTTAGTGGGCACCGGCGCGTTTGTCTGGCCGGCCAATGAACACTGGGTATCGGGCAACAATTACGCGCCGTGGCATCCCGCCTTGGACATCGCCGCGCACCTGGGTGATCCCATTTATGCCGCCGATAATGGCGTCGTAGTCTATGCAGGCTGGAACAACTGGGGCTATGGCAATTTGGTCGTCATCGATCACGGCAACGGCTGGCAAACGTGGTACGCGCACAACAGTGCCCTCTACGTTGGCTGCGGCCAGAACGTCTTCCAGGGCAGCACGATTGCGGCCGCCGGCTCCACCGGTCGCTCCACTGGCCCGCACTTGCACTTTGAGACGCGCCTCAATAATACCCTGCCTAACCCGTTCAACGTGCTGCCCCCACCCTAGCCGAAATCGATAGCACGTTTAACTCAAAACAGTTATACTGACGGGAACAGCCAACCAGCTGTTCCCGTTTTCGTTTGATGGACGACATCCGTCATGGCAACCACGCTCGATCAATCCACACCGCCCGATCAATCCGCCGCCGATCGAGTCACGCCGCCCGATCGAGCCACGCGCGATCCGGCTGATTCTGCTGCGCCGCACCCTTTACGGCTGGAAGCGCAGCTGGTTCACCTTATCGCCTGGCTGGCGACCACGCTCTGGCGCGCCACGGAGTTTGTACCGCGCTA
>JACRBO010000326.1 GCA_016219235.1 Chloroflexota bacterium | reverse complement strand
CTCGCTCTGGCAACAGTGGCAGGATCGATATATGCTCGTGCCGTTGAATCGCCCACTGTTGCTCGATGGTCAATGGTGGTTCACGTTGATTGCGTTGGGCGCGGGGATGCTCATCGGCTGGTCGTTCACGCAGCGGTGGCGCGTGCGAGTGGTGGCCGTGATCGTCGCCGCATTAGTGTTAGGTCTCATCGCGCCGAGGCTGCCCGACATGCCGATGGCAGATCAGAGCGGCGTACAGAATCCAGTCGCATGACAGATGAGCCGACTTTTTGATTGCGCCAGAAAGGGACAAAGACTATGACAAAACGACTGGCCCGCAGGTTGTTCGGCCTGTTTACCGGAGCGCTTCTCGGCTATCTATGGGGCTGGGTCTGGGGCTGGTCGTTATTTGATCCGAATAGCGATCGCTGGGCTTTGGCCGCAGCCATAGTCGCCCTGGCGGGACTTCTCTGCGGAGCCACGACCTACCTGTGGCGCTATGGCGAATTGCTGCTCAGCCTGACCTTCGGTCTTTATCTGAGCTGGCTGGCGCGCACCGCGCTCTTTGGAGACATCCCCGGCGGGCCAGGCATCTTCCTCATGGCGGGGGGCGTCGTGATCAGTGGCGTAGTCGGGCTGCGTGTCCGTCGCCGCGCCAGCAGGAGCGGCCTGGCGATTCTGCTGGGGGCGTTATACACGGGCTTCTTCGGCGGTTTCTTCATCGACGTTGTGCTGATGGATAAGGTGCTGAATCTGACCCGGACCCATTCCATACTGAGCCAGGCACCGGCTGTTCTCGCCTGCGGGCTTATCGGGGGAATCGTTGTAGCGCGCCGGTCAACAAGACCTTCGCCCGGCTTCAAACCGGGCGAAGACTCGAACCAGAATGCGTCAAAAGCAGCGATGCGACAATAGGGTGAGTGGTTGTACACGGCGAATGTGTCCACCATTGACCTCAAGACCTGAGTCGATAATCATCATGCAGGACAGACAACAACACCAGTCGGAAGTTCAAGGCTTCCTTCAAAAACACTTCTTGAGCCAGCAGTGGAAGTTTGCGCTTCCAGCGGGGAGTGGAAACGAGACCTACTTTGCCTACGGCAACGAGCACACCTATTTCGTCAAGCTAGGCGCGCAGATAACGCGCTATCAGGCGATGGACTCGATTGGTTTAACGCCGCCGGTGCTGGCGACCGGCTATCTGGACGACGGCACATCGATCATTGTTCAAGCCTTTATCGCGGGTAGAAAACCATCGCGGGCAGACTATCGCCGGCATCTCGATCAAATCGCGACTATCGTCAATCAAACACATCATAGCGCTGACTTGCAACGAGTTCTCCCTGAAGTCTCGTCCGACTTCTACAGCGTCGTTGGACTGGAGTCGCTAACCCGCCTTCAGCACCGCTGGAATCACTACCGGGAGCAGGTTCCAGAAGTCGCCGACTTCGTCGATGAAAGTCTGGCTTATCTGGCCCGACAGGTTCAACGTTTTTCAGGCACAGGGTTGGTCGCATCTCACAACGATATTTGCAACGCCAATTGGCTTGTCACGCCTGACGGGCGACTCTATCTGCTGGATTTGGAATTGATGTCACTGGACGATCCGGCCGTGGATATTGGCGCCACCCTGTGGTGGTATTACCCGCCGGCCCTGCGGCCACGATTTCTGGAAATCGCCGGTTACGCCAATGATGAGTCGTTTCAATTTCGGATGCGCGCGCGGATGGCGATGCATTGTCTCAGTATCACCCTCCCGCGCGAGCAGAGTTTTGATACGTTTGACCCCGCCTCTTTTGCCGAGTCGCTCACCGATTTCAGGGCGATACTTGCCGGCGGAGAAAACCCTGAAGGATATGATGACTGAAGCAAATCGCGCAAGGCAAAAGGTGTGCAGCCGCGACAAGACCTCGGAGGTTTTCAGTGACCGTCCGGCGGTGGCTGACAGTCGATCGAGTTAGCCGGCCAGCGATGCTCGCCAGATCGTTGAAACCTCCGAGGTCTCTCATCGCCAATCGGTCCTGAAAATTACTCGTCAAATGGAGCGAACGACTGACATGACGAACTTTCATCTCACCCGCACGAGTTGGAATCAAGAACGTCCACGCGCTCTGGTCATCGCCTGCTCGGATGGCCGATTGCAAGAGAACCTGGATGACTTTTTAGAACACGGTCTGGGGATCACGCACTATGATCGGCTGTATGCGCCGGGCGGGGGCGGCGCGCTGGTGTCCAGCGGCGTCGAATTGCTCCGCCCCGATCAATTCCGGCGGGAGTGCCGATTTCTGCTGGCATCACATGGCATCGCAGACCTGTATGTGATCTTTCATGGCCCGGCGGAAGACGGGCCAGAAGAGGCAGTCTGCGGCGACTATCGCCGCAAGTTGCCGCGAGCCACGCTGGCCGGACTGCGCCATCGGCAGGCACAGGACGCCGACGAGTTGAAGGGCATCGACTGGGGCACGGCGGTGCAGGTTCACACCTATCGATGTGAGGTCACGGGCGACGACCGCATTCAGTTTGTCGAGTTGTAGATTCAACGGTAGTTGAGCATTGCGCCGAGGTTGCCGGATATGCCGGTGGCGGATCAGAGCGCGTTGGAAATAGAGATGCGGTAATGAGGCAGTGAACTGCTTGACTTGACTTGAGTTGGGGCTATACTCCATTCCAGCTATAAGGCGTTATAGGACACTCGCTGCGAATGAGTTAACCTATTTGCGTCGTCCTGCACGTGATTGTTGACACTATTGGGAGATTTCTCTACAACGAAACGATGCTCTCGGTTAGATCATTGTCATAAATAAACAAGACGCGACCATCAGGCCATAAAGCAAAAAGCAATTGAGGCTAAATGTGATTGACAAGATATCGACTGAGCAAATAAGCGATGCACTAAAGCGATCCGGCTATTTGCTCGAAAGCAGAATAGAAAACACTTTGCGCGACAAAGGTTTCTATGTTGAAGCCAACTCTGCTTACTTGGATCCAGTGTCGGCTAAATCGCGCGAACTAGATATTTTTGCCACAAGAGGTTATTGGGTTGGCCCAAATGAACATGAGTTTATCTACAGCGTGTTACTGATAGAAGCTGTAAACAATCCACAGCCAATAGCCTTCATTACCAAAGAATCACAAGTCACTCTCCTTCATCGTGAAGACATTAAAATGGCGGGGCTACCTGTCAAGGTTCAAGGAGGGTCCTCTAATGACAGCTGGGTGTTTCTTCCTGAATACTTGGAGATGAACGAATACCATCACTATTGCAAAGGGCGCGTAGCGACACAGTATTGTTCATTTGCACAAAAGAAGAATGAGACGAAAGAATGGATGGCAGTCCACGATGAAGCGCATTTCAACAACTTTCTAACCCTTTCTTTGGCTATTGAGTACTTTCGAGATTATCTATACAGAGCATGGAGAAAAGGCAGCGCTGAAATGATTAACATAGAGTTCTATTACCCAGTGATTATTGTCCAAGGCGAGCTGCTAGAAGTACAGTCAATTGATGGGGATATAAATATCACACCCACAAATCATATACAGTATCGCCGCACTTCAGTTATCGACACAACAGAAGTCAACTACCAAATTGATGTGATAAACGAACGCTATTTATCAGAGTTCCTGAACATCGTCAACGCTGAGCTAGAACATACTGTTCACCTTTTGCATGAACAGCATGTGATAGTTCGAGCCGCAATAAGCAAAATAGTTAAACAAGCCAGCCGGGCAAATACATATGAGGGCATCAAGGGATTTATGGATTTAAACTCCTTAAGCGCTAGATAGCCGCGTTATGACTGCGAGCCGCACGGCTTGCGGCCGACGTCGGAAACCTGAATCGCTTTGCCAAACCTGGAAAGGCAGGAAGAGTATTATGAGTGATAAATCCCCTCTCTTTGTAAGTGCTCTTGAATTATTGGCTCACGCTACTGAACTCTACGCTAGTGGGCGTCCCCGTAACTACAAATTTGTGATCCTTCATCTTGCTAACGCTGTTGAACTAATTGCAAAAGATTGCCTTATAGATCACGGCGTGTCTATTTATAAGAATCCGAATGAGACCATAACTATCTGGGGAGGATTCAGTGAGCTAGCGAAATTGGGGATTGTTATTCCACAGAAGCCCGTTATCGAACTATTGATCGATGATCGTAATACCATCCAGCATCGTTTTGGCTTTCCGAATGCAGAAGCGGTGTTCTACTATCTAGAAGAGGTAGTGGCATTCTTTACACGCTTTCTAAATGAGCAGTATAAAGTCGACTTGGCCGAGGCTTTAGAGAAGCACTTATCAGCCGACAATTTAGCGCTTCTGGGGCTAGTAAAAGACAACTTTAGCCACTTCAAGAAACTAATGCAGATATCACCAGAAGCCGCAATTCAACAGGTCTTTGCTAGCGTCGAGAAAGAGATTGATCAAATACTATTTGCGGGTGACCTCCAAGCTCGCAGGCGGATTCCTCCTTTTTCTAGCGGAATGGGCGTTAAGTTTCTTCGTGAATTAGCAAACAAAGGCTATCTCTCTGAAGATATAGCCGTAAAGTTCAAATCGTTGCAAAATGTGCGAAACCAAGCTGCACATGGGGCTCCTATTGATGACAGTAACGTTAACTGGGAATCCGAACTTGACACTGCAATTCAGATACTGTCAGCCATAGACAAAGCAAAACGAAATGGTGTTATCAAGACGTCTAACGAGGACGGTCCATTTGAAAGCCTTTGGCGATTGTCTTCACCTTTAGCGGTTGAGGTAGCAATTTACGTTGCAGAGTCAGAATTAGATCGAGTCCGAAGCATGCCAAGATTCAAGTCTCTTTCATCTCTTGATAGGTCAAGAGGAACATATGTGGGTATACTAAACCTTCTCGCAGCTAATAATTATCTTCCACAGGACATCGAAGAGAAATATCACCAGTTAGGTGAGACAAAAAGAGCACAAGAGTCTTTTAACCTTGATCAAGATGTTGATTGGCAGAGCACATTGACCACAGCAGGCCAAATTGTCACCGGGATAAGTAAGGCGCAGCTAGACGGCTTTTTCCGTCGCCACGCAGCCAGTGTTGACAAGGCTTTAATTAATGAAGATCAGCAGAGCGCTTCAGAGACCAAAACTTCTGTGTCGCAAGATGATTGATAATCGGTCACAACATGCGACCCAACTTTCGTCCTGCAGCCGAAGTGCTGCGCATCGCGCGAATGCACACCGCTAAGCGCCTCTCCAAATAAGAACTAACCTATGTCTCGATATATCGCCTTCCGCCGCACCATCAACCTCGGCGGTCACACCGCCAAAATGGAGTAAACAGTGAACGACATTGTTATCAAACCTGCTCACCGCGAAGACTTTGAGATCATTTCAAAGTTGATTGCCGATCAAAACAAGATGCCCGCGACCCACTGCATCCAGAGCGACACGAGCGAGGACGATCAGGGCATTCAGCGCGAGCTGGCCGGTCTCGATTTGAGTTCCGCGCTGCGCTTCGTCGTCGCCCTTCAAGCCGATCGTTTGATCGGGGCGTTGGGCTGCGAATTGGATGAAGAGCTGGGCCGGGGCTGGATGCGAGGACCGTTCATCGCGGCGGATGTGGCCGATTGGGATACACTGGCCGCCGCTCTGCTGCCAGAACTGTCGGCCTTGCTGCCGCCCGCCATCCACTGGCTGGACAGTTTTTTGAACATTGCCAACACGCGCGGCAATGCGTTTTATCTCAGCCAGGACTTTCACCAACTCCGATTGAGTCATGTTTACGTTGCCGCCGCTCCCGACCGGCCGCTGGATCTGCCGGGTTCGTGCAGCACAATCAAGCCGCAGCAGGCGCAGGCTTTTATCGACCTGCATCAAACCATCTTTCCTCAAACGTATGCCACCGGTCAAAGAATTCTGGATCAGCTTGACGACAATCACCAGGTCTTTGTCTACGCCCGGAAAGACGAAGTGTTGGGGTATCTGTATGCCGCCCTCGAAGACAGCTCGGGCGATGGGGCGATAGAATTCGTCGGGGTCATGGCCGATGCGAGAGGACAAGGCATCGGGCGGCAACTCCTGCAGACGGCTTTGCAGTGGCTCTTTGAAATCAAGCACGTTCCGCAGGCCACATTGGTGGTCAACGACAACCTGACGAATGCCCGCGCGCTGTATGAACGGGTCGGGTTTAGATTGAAGTACACCGGTGTTCACGCCAGACAGGAACGGTGAAGCCAGGGCATCAGGGGTTAATCGATCCCATAAGGAGCAATTCGATGGATTCTGAATACGGAAAATCGGCCTGGGCCATTAAAGGGGCCACCCTCAGCGACAAAACCGCTCAGAAAGAATTCGGACTAACCCGCCAGGAAATTGTTGAAGCTATCCGGGCTGGCAAATTGCAATACCGTGAGAACAGCATCTATGGCGCCCCATTCCTGAGACTGATTCGGCGTGAAGTGGAAGCCCTGGTCGCTGAAAAGCACGGGGCCAACTACCTGCAGCAGAAGAAAATCAAGACCGAATTAGCCGAGATTAAACGAACATTGAAGGCGCTGAAAACTCAAACGGCCGCGCTTGAAACGAGGCAGGCCGAACTGCTAAAGATTTTGGGCGAACAAAAGTAACCCATGTCGCGCTACATCGCCTTCCTGCTCGCTATCAACTCGGCGGACGTACCGCCAAGTTGAATCATCTACGCCAACATCTTCCATTTACGAGACATCGTTCACCGGCCATCTGTTGATGTTTAGCGCCATGCGTAATACAATCATCCCATACTCGGATCATTGAGGTGTGATAGTCGGGCGTACTTTCAACCAACGGGGGAGGCTGAAATGCAAAAAACGGTGCGCTATACTCTGTTTCTGATCTGTGCGATCCAGTTCCTGTTTGCGATCGCTTTCTTCGTGCAGTGGCCGTTTGCCGTCAATCTGTGGCCGTTTCCGGGCACCACGCCGCTCACGTTCATCTTCATCTCATCCATTTTCGCGGCCGCCGCCGCCTCAACGCTGTGGGCCGCCGCCACGGAAAACTATGGCGCACTGGCCGGGATCGGTCTCGAGTACGTCATGATTCTGCTACCTGTCTCGGTCCTCTCGTTTCAACTGGGGGCCGGCAGCGGCAACCCACAGCTGACGGGTTATGGTATCGCGTGCGTGTTTGGCGCGCTCTTCGGCCTGGGTCTCCTGGTGTGGAGCATCCGCATCCCGATCGATCGCACGCGCCCGCTGCCGCGCCCTGTGCGCTGGTCATTCGTCGTGTTCATCGCGGCCCTGCTGATCGTAAGCACCCGCCTGCTCTTGAAAACGCCGAACACCATCCCCTGGACGATTACGCCGGACCTCTCGGTCGTCATCGGCGCGATGTTCCTGGGCGCCGCGCTGTATTTCATCTATGCACTGATACGGCCCGGTTGGTTGAATGCCGCCGGGCAGCTGGCCGGCTTCCTGGCCTACGATGCAGTCTTGATAGTCCCGTTCCTCACGCGGCTGCCGACTGTGTCGCCTGAGAATCAGGTCGGCCTGACCATCTATACGGGCGTCGTCATCTACAGCGGCTTGCTGGCGATTTACTATCTGTTCATCCATAGGCCGACGCGCCTGTGGGCACGTACATCTGCAAAGTGATCGTGCCATAAGGTCAATCGAATCAACAAAAAGGTCTGAGTCATGTCACGCTACATCGCTTTCTTACGCGCCATCAACGTCGGTGGTCACACCGTCAAGATGGACACTCTGCGCCAACTCTTCGAGGAGCTGGACTTCTCCAACGTCGAAACCTTCATCGCCAGCGGCAATGTCGTCTTTGATTCGAACGCGACCAACCTCGCATCGCTGGAGAAGAAGATCGCCAAACATCTACACAAAGAATTGGGCTACGAGGTCGCCACGTTTATCCGCACCCCGATCGAGTTGGCGGCGATTGCCGTCTACCAACCCTTTCCGATGCCTGCCTTCGAGTCGGCCGCCGCTTTCAACATCGCCTTTCTGGCCGAGCCACCAGCGGTCGCGGCCATCCAGAAACTGATGGCGCTGAAGACCGACATCGACGACTTTCACGTGCAGGGGCGCGAGGTTTATTGGTTGTGCCGCATGAAGCAGAGTGAATCGAAGTTCTCAAATGTAGTGCTGGAGAAGACGCTGGGGCAGCCTTCAACCTTACGGGGCATCAAGACGATCGTCAAGCTGGCCGCGCAGTTCGCGGCCAAGTAGGGGCGAGGCATTCGCACGGAAAACCGAGTTGATCGGTCTCATATGCACGATCGGAACCTCAATCAACTCGGATTCTTTGGCGAATGCCTCGCCCCTACGACCTACGGCTGCGCGGCCAGCTGGTAGTCAAATCGGATGGCCGCCGGTCCTTCATTCTCGAAGTATTCCACGACGATGATGTGCCGCCCCGCCGTCAGGTTCATCTCAAACTCGCGGGTTTCAACTTCAGCGGCATCGGCTTGATTGAACAGCCAGTTGCCATCCACCGCCACCCGCACACTGTCGTCGGCCTGCACCGCAAAGCGATATAGCCCCTGCTCCGCCGAGATGGCGCGCGTCCACCGCACCGAGAACCGATCGACCGGCAAGCCGCCGATAGGCGACTCCAGCCCCCAGTCGAATTGAATGGCCGCATCCTGCCGCACCCGGGTCGGTGCACCCGCCAGGCTGGCGTTGGCGAAGTATTCGCCCCGCCACGCAGTGACCGGCGGGGTCGCCGTCTCGGTCGGCGTGGCGGTCGGAGTCGCCGTCGCCGTGGGCGTGGCCGTCGGTGTGGCCGGCGGTGTAGCCGTCGGCGTGTTCGTGGCCACCGGATTCCCGACAAAGTCCAACGTGCGATCTTCGTAGCCGGCGTAGTGCCGCCAGTAGTATTGTAGCGGGTCAAACGTGTAGCCGTTTAGCTGCGCGTACACCGTCACCATCTCATCACCCGGGATGTGCTGGAAAGCGGCAACGTAATTGCCATTTGGATCAGTCGTAGCGACCAACACCGCCGGATAGCTGGCAAACGCCCGATAGATGCTCACACCCCCCAGGCCCGCGCCCGTGCCACTCAGACGCACCCGCCCGCTAATCACCAGGCCGGGCTGCGGCGTAACCGTGGGCGTCTTGGTCACGGTCGGGGTTGGCGGCGTGGCCGTCGGCGTCTTGGTGGCCGTCGGCGTCAGCCCGCCCACCAACGTGCGCGTCCAGCGGAAGCGCGCCTTCCCGGTCATTTCCACATAATCCAGCCGGAAGGTGTGCGGGCCTTTGGTCAGGTTCAACTGGACCGTATACTCGGCGTTACTGGCTTCCACGATCTTATCCAGCACAAGTGTACCATCGACATAGAAGCGCACGCCGTCGTCCACCAGCAGATCGAAGCGATACACGCCCGCGTCCAGATCGATCGTGCGCGTCCAGCGTACCGAGAATCGATCGGCCGGGATCAAACTATCGGGTGAGCCGCTGCCCCAATCGAAGTCCAATCGATCGTCATTGCGCACCACCGCCGGCAGGCCGCCCCATTGATCGTTGGCGAAGTATTCGCCCTTCCATTTGGTGAAGTCGATCGGCTGCTGCATCGAGAACGCGATCGACGCGCCGCCCGCATGCTCGTAGTAGTCGAGGCGCAGACTGTGATTGCCCACGCTCAGCTGCACGTCGCGGGTGTAGGTGCGGCCGTCGGCGTCGTGCCACTCGTCGATGATCAACACCCCGTCGATGTAGAGCCGCACGCCATCGTCGGCGCGCAGCGTGAAGCGATACACCGCATTGTCGAATTTGAGCGTGCGGGTCCAGCGCGCCGAGAAGTTATCGACCGGCAAACCGTTGATCGGCGCGCCGCTGCCCCAATCGAAGTTGACGGCGATATCGTTACGTGTAAACGCCGGCACCCCGATCAACGTCGGATTGGTCCAGTACTCGCCCTTCCAGTCAGTGAAGGTTTGCGGCGCTTGTTCGATCTTAAACTGGATGAACGCCTCGCCGCTCGCCTCATAGAATTCGACGCGCAGGCTGTGCGCTCCGGCCGCCATCAGTACATCACGCGAGTAAGTGGTGTTGGCATAGGTGTGCCACTCATCGATCAGCAGCGCATTATCGAGCCACACGCGCACGCCATCGTCGGCGCGCACTGAAAACCGATAGGTCTGCGCGGCAAACGAGAGCGTCCGCGTCCAACGCGCCGAGAAGTTATCGACTGGCAGGCCGCTGGCGGGCGCGTTGCGGCCCCAGTTGAAGTTCACATCCAGATCGTTGCGCACCACGCTCGGTGCGTTGCTCAACATCGTGTTGGCGTAGTATTCGGCCTTCCATTCGGTGAAGGTTTGTGGTCCTGGCTCGATCTTGAACTGGACGAGGGCTTCGCCGCTCGCCTCATAGAACTCGATGCGCAGACTGTGCGATCCGGCTGACATCAGCACATCACGCGAGTAGGTGGTGTTGGCGTAGGTGTGCCATTCGTCGATAATCAGCGCATTGTCCAGCCACACGCGCACGCCATCGTCGGCGCGGATTGAAAACCGATAGGTCAGCGCGGCAAACGAGAGCGTTCGCGTCCAGCGCGCCGAGAAGTTATCGACGGGCAAACCGCTGGCAGGCGCGCTGCGCCCCCAGTTAAAGTTCACGTCCGAGTCGTTGCGCACCATAATCGGTGCGTTGGTCAGGGTTGTGTTGGCATAGTATTCGCCGCGCCATTCGGTAATCGGTCGCGGGGTCGAGGTCGGCGAAGCCGATGTCGACGGTACAGGCGTCTTGGTCGCAGTGGCGGCCGGTGTCACCGGTGTCGGCGTAGATGTGGGTGGCACACTGATCACCGTTGCGGTGGGCGTGGGTGTCATCGGCGGCGTCACGACGTCTACCGTCGTGAACACATACGCGCCGGTGCTGGCCGACTGCACGATCACATCGGCCTTGGACAGCCTTGCCCAGCGCGGATCGAGAGGGTAATCCACCGTCACCGCTACCGTGCCCTGCGCGGTGACCTGCCCGCTGCCGATCGGCACGATCGGATCGGCCGGTTTGGCGGGATCGCGCAGGAAGACGGTCACAGTGTCGCCGGGCGTCCAATTCGATCCGAACACGGCCACCGGCTCGCCCGCGACAATTTGATTGGGCGAAGCGATGACTTGCGGCTGATCAGGCGCAGCAGGCGTACTCGTCCCGATCGGCGTCGGCGGCTCAGGCGTATTCGACGCGGGCGCGGCACTGCCGCGCGACGCCGCCAGCAGAATCACCAGCACGAACAGGAACACGACGACGCTGGCTAACCCGATGATCGCGATCTTCACGGGGCGCGACAGGCCGCTGTCAGGGGTTGAGTTGGTAGACACGGTTGCCTCCGATGATGAACTTCAGTATCTCATCTTAACAGACGTTTGTCATCGGCAAAAAGTGCCATCCGCACGGAGAGTAGGCGCAAGTTCGGGGTCAAAGTCGGAAGCCGGTCAAGATTGTCGTCGGCATGTCTGCGCGCCTTAACAGTGCAACTTTTCGCTCGA
Organism: Chloroflexota bacterium; assembly: GCA_016219235.1. The sequence goes on along the minus strand of JACRBO010000326.1, from coordinate 4,709 downwards.
AATGATCGTTAAACAGGCGAATAAGCTTGACACCAGATAGTGTCTGTTGTACACTAACCGCAAGGAGCCGATATGACCTCACCTACCCGCGAGCAACTCCAACCCATTGTCCAACGCGCCCTTGATGAAGACATCAGCGACGGTGACGTGACCACACTCTGCACGATTCCCGCTGAGGCGACGACCAGCGGCGACTTCATCGCCAAAGCCGACGGCATCATCGCCGGACTGGATGTCGTCTGCCTCACCTTCGCGCTGATCGATGAGCGCGTCACCGTTGATTTCTCGATCCGCGATGGCGACGCCGTAACCAAAGGCCAAATCTTTGGCGCGGTCACCGGCCCCACCCGATCGCTCCTCATCGCTGAACGGACTGCGCTGAATTTTTTGCAGCGCATGTCGGGCATCGCCACCGCCACGCATCGCTTTATGGACGCGGTCAAACCATATCGTGCTATCATTCTGGACACGCGCAAGACCGCGCCGGGCTTGCGCCTGCTGGACAAGTGGGCGGTGAAGTTGGGCGGCGGCCTGAATCATCGCATCGGCCTGTTCGACATGGTGCTGATCAAGAACAATCACATCACCGCCGTCGGCTCGATCACCGCCGCGATCAACCGCGTGCGCGAGTGCGATGATCGCCACCGCCCGATCGAGGTGGAAGTGCGCTCGTTGACCGAACTACACGAAGCGCTCTCATTGCAACCCGATCGGATCCTGCTCGACAACATGAGCCTCGATCAAATGCGCGAAGCGGTGCAGATTGCGGCGGGGCGCGTTCCTTTAGAAGCGTCAGGCAATGTGACACTAGAGACCGTCAACGCCATCGCCGCAACCGGCGTCGATTTCATTTCCAGCGGCGCATTGACGCATTCGGTAAAAGCATTGGATATTTCACTAACGCTGTAGTTTTGGGACACGGATTTCACAGATTGACACAGATAAAGCAAAACTAAGTCATCCGTACATTCTGTAATCCGTGTATAAAAAGGGGAAAGACATGTCCACCGAAGAAATGTACCAACAAATGAAAACGAAGTTGCGCGACGTCGTACCCGATGTTGAACTGCGCATCAAGGCCGGGATCGCCGCCGAGATCAATCGGTTGAAGAAGGAACGCAACGCCGTGATCCTCGGTCACAACTACATGGAACCGGCGTTATTTCATTCAATCCCCGATTACGTGGGCGACTCGCTCGAACTGAGCCGCGTGGCCGCGAAGACCACCGCCGACATCATCGTGTTTTGCGGCGTCAAGTTCATGGCTGAGACGGCGAAGATTTTGAACCCGACGAAAATGGTGTTGATTCCGTCGATGAAAGCGGGTTGTTCGCTGGCGGCCAGCATCACGGCTGAAGATGTGCGCCAACTGAAAGCGCGTTTCCCCGGCGTGCCCGTCGTAACCTACGTCAACACCTACGCCGACGTAAAAGCCGAAAGCGACATCTGCTGCACGTCGGGCAACGCGAAGGCGGTGGTTGAGTCGCTGAAAACAGACACTGTGATCTTCTTGCCGGATGAATATCTGGCCAGCAATGTCGCGAAAGAGACCGGCAAGCACATCATTTTCCCCTCGAAAAACCCTGCTCCGCAAGGGGAAACGACTTTAGATTATCAGATGATCGGCTGGCATGGCCGCTGCGAAGTGCACGAACAGTTCACCGTCAACGACATCACCACCGTGCGCGCGCAGTTTCCCGACGTGATGATCCTGACCCATCCCGAATGCAGCCCCGAAGTGGTCGCCGCCTCTGATTATTCCGGCAGCACCACGGCCATGATCAAGTACGTGGAGCAGACCAATGCGCCACGCTATCTGCTGCTGACCGAATGCTCGATGGGCGACAACATCATGGCGGCGCATCCTGAAAAGGAAATGCTGCGCCTGTGCATGGTGCGCTGTCCGCACATGAACACCATCACGCTGGAGGACACACGCGCGGCATTGCAGAAGACGCAGTACGTAGTGGATGTGCCGGAGGAAATTCGCGTGCGGGCGTACAAGGCCGTCGAGCGGATGATTCAAATTGGCGGCATCGGGAAGAAAGACTGATCTGACGTGTAATGAGTAATGAGTAAAAAGCATCATCACTCGTTACTTGTTACTCGTTACTCATCACAACCATCAAACTTCAATCACGAGAACCGAGACTCTCATGGACGAACTGATTCAGACTGATGTGCTCATCATCGGCTGCGGCGTGGCGGGCGCAGTGGCGGCGCTGCAACTGGCAGACGCGGGTATCGCAGTAACGGTGGTGACGCGCGCCACCGAACCCGCCGAAACCAACACCTATTACGCGCAGGGCGGCATCATCTATCGCGGCAAAGATGATTCGCCCGAACTGCTGGCGCAGGATGTGTTGCGCGCGGGCGCAGGCCATTCCAATCCGAAGACGGTGAAGATCCTATCGGAAGAAGGGCCGGACCTGGTCAAGTCTTTGTTGATTGATAAGTATGGCGTCCAGTTCGATCACAACCGCCGCGACCCGGAAGAAGAACTATCGCTGGCGCGCGAGGGCGGCCACAGTGTGCCCCGCATCGTGCACGCCGTCGATGCGACCGGCAAGGCGATCGAAGTGGCGTTGATGCAGCGGCTCAAGGCCACGGCCAACGTCCAACTGCTCACCGGCTTTACCGCGATCGATCTGCTGACGCCGTCGCACCACTCGCTCAATCGGCTGGCCGTGTACGATCGGCAGTCGTGCGTGGGCGCGTACTTGCTCAATCAAGCCGATGGCAAAGTGATTCGCGTCCTGGCGAAGCACACGATTCTGGCGACGGGCGGCCTGGGGCAAATCTTCTTGCACAACACCAACCCGATCGGCGCACGCGGCGACGGGATCGCGATGGCCTATCGGGCGGGCGCACGGACGATTAATATGGAATTCGTGCAGTTCCATCCCACGACGTTTTATCATTCGCAGGCGCCGCGCATGTTGATCAGCGAGGCGGTGCGCGGCGACGGTGCGCGGCTGGTGCACGCCAACGGCGAGCCGTTCATGCAGAATTACGACGCACAGTGGAAAGACCTGGCCCCGCGCGATGTGGTCTCGCGCAGCATCTATCACGAGATGCTGGAACGCGACGTGCCCAACGTCTATCTCGATCTGCGCTCGTACATCAGCGAGACGCGCATCCGCGAACACTTCCCCAACATCTATCAGAATTGCCTGCAATACGGCGTGGACATCACCAAAGATTTAGCCCCGGTCGTGCCGGGCGCGCACTATTCGTGCGGCGGCATCTGGGTGGACGAGTGGGGCGAAAGCACGATCGAGCAGCTGTACGCCATTGGCGAGGTGGCTTGCACGGGCGTGCACGGCGCGAATCGATTGGCGAGTACGTCGTTGCTGGAAGGGTTAGTGTGGGGCAATCGCGTGGCTGATCACATCGCGCGCACGCACGTTAACCGCCCCGCTCCCGACGCAGCCATGATCCCCGCGTGGCAGGAGACGAGCACCGCTACGCCCGACCCGGCCTTGATCTGGCAGGACATGAGCGTGATCAAACACATGATGTGGAACTATGTGGGTCTGGTGCGAACGACGCGTCGCTTGCAGCGTGCGCTGCGCGAACTGCGCCAATTGGAAACCGAGATCGAGAGTTTCTATCGGGCGACGGCCTTGACCGATGGCTTGATCGGCCTGCGCAATGCGGTGCGCACCGGCGTTATCGTGGCCGCCGCCGCGTGGGAGAACAAGCAGAGCATGGGGTGTCATTATCGGGAGTAGGGAGCGGGGATCAGGGATCGGTAATCGGTAACTGGTGATCGGTAAGCAGTTGACAGCAGCACCTATCACGCAACACGTATTACGCATTATGAATTATGCATTGTGAATTGTGCATTGTGCATTGCCTGCTATGGATAATCTTTCCTCCAACTACCAATCCGCCTTAAACGACTTTCACGAAGCACGGCAGCAGGCATTGCTGCAGGAGATTGTCGCGCGGCTGCGCGGCAAATCGACGCAGCTGCTGTCGTATGAAGAAGTGGCGCAGAAGCTGCGGCTGGGCGGCCGCGCCGAACGCGGCGTGCAGACCATTCCCATCGAGGCCATCGTGGGCAGCGTGGGCCGCTACACCGATTTCACCCGCACCTTTCTGCCGCGCCGCGGCAACGATCAGCAGCGCTGGGCGGGCGTGAAAGCAGCGCTGGTCGATGATAGCGGACCGGGCCTGCCACCCATCGATGTGTACAAAGTGGGCGAGGTGTACTTTGTGCTGGACGGCAATCATCGCGTCTCGATTGCGCGGCAAGCGGGGTTGACTCACATCGACGCGCGCGTGATCGAGGTACGCACAGCCGTGCCGCTGACACCGGACATCCAGCCTGATGATCTGATCATCAAAGCCGAATACGCAGAGTTTCTGGAACACACCCGCTTGAACGAACTGCGCCCGCAGGCCGAACTGAGCGTGACCGCCCCCGGTCAGTACGAGAAGTTGAAAGAACACATCGCCATCCATCGCTATATCGAGTGCGAAGACCAACGGTGCGAAGTCTCAGAGCAGGCTGCGGTGGAGGACTGGTACGATAACGTCTACGCGCCGATCGTGACGGCAATTCGCGAGCGGGGCGCGCTGCGCTGGTTTCCCCATCGCACGGAAACCGACTTGTATTTGTGGGTATTTGATCATCGGTACGCGCTGGAACAGGAGTTGGGGTGGGCCGTCGGCCCGGAGGCCGCGGTAACTCATCTGTCCGT
>JACRBO010000309.1 GCA_016219235.1 Chloroflexota bacterium | reverse complement strand
TCTCAATGTCGATCAACGCCAATTGCCGGTCGAGTAGGAGACTGCTTCGTCGCAAAAAACGCTCCTCGCAGTGACGGTCGCCGACGAAGTTTCTGTCCGGACGCATGCCGGCGAACGGGCATGGAGTTCTCGCAATGACGTTTTTAGTTTGGCTATCCTATCGCAACATCACGGGCAGATACACCCACGCCGTTGGAATGAAGGCCAACGCCTGGCGTTGAAGGGTTGTGCCAAAACTATCGGTGAAAGTCGCCGTGTTCAAGATGGGCAATTGATCGGTCACGAGCGAGGCCGCAAATTTGATCTCGGCTGAGCGGGCGGTGGTGGTGTAGGTCTGCTGCGGCGGCACATAGACAATTGCCAATTCGTTGGACAAGCGTGGCTCGTTGTATGCGTATTGCAGGCCATGCTCGGTCGTGTCCTGGATGCCCACCGTCGCACTCGCACCGTAGTCCACTTCAGCATGACCAAAATCCACGTCGCGATATTGCAGCGTGATGATGCTGGTCGTCTCGTCGAGGATCACCTCAAATTCCCCCGGTGTGCCGAACTCATTGTGCAGGCCCAGCCGCGAGGTGCGAGAGTATTCGATTACCAATCGGCGGTGCGGCGCAGTGCCGACGACCATGTACCACATGCGGCCAGGCCGCAAAAACAGATCGTCCCAGAACGGCGCGATGAAGCCGCGAACGGGCACTTGCGGGTCGCCGGGAATGGGCTGATTGTTCGGCCCCATTTCTTCAGAGTGCCAACCTTCCTGATTCCAATGGAAGAACAACGTGCCATCGATCTGCACCGCCATCTTGGTGTAAATCGTGCCGAAGAAATCGTACGGAAACGGAATCGGCACGGGGTTGCAGGCGGCATGCGTGGGGTAGTACCACGCGAACGGCCGGCCAATGTTAGCAATCTCGATCCACTCGTACCTCACGTTGGGCACTGTGCCGCCGCCGCGGCTATCGCCCCACACGTAATCAGCGGTGGCGTTGGTGTCCGTGAACACCGCGGGCAACTGTCCCTGCCACACGATGGCGTTATCCGCAAATTCAGCCACACCACTGGAGGCACTTAAACTGTCGGTGAGGTAGGTTGCGCCGAAGGGCAGCGGATCACTCACCACGATGGTGCCTGACATGCCCGATGGATTCTGCACACGGAGCGTGTACGTGACAAGGCCGGTGTCGGCCAGCGTGCTCCGATCGATCTCTTTGGCCGACGAGGACAGATCGAAGTAATCGATCGCCGTCACCGCCGTACGCACCACATTCCAGCCTGCGCCGCTATCGACGAACAGCGTGTTTGTGATGCGTTGACCCGGATGCAGATCGGGCGTCACGATCACGTCAAACGTAATCGTAATCGGCGCGGAGAAGCTATTCAGTGAATGCACCCACTCCACCCGATTGAGCGCGGCGTTGAAATGCGTGCCGGCCGGTTGGGTGATGAAGCCCGCGAATTGTACGCCTGCCGACAATGGATCGATCGCGGTGACGGCCTCCAACACTTCGATGCCGCTGTGCAACTCGATGGTGTAGCGCAGAACATCGCCGGGATGAGCCACCGCCCGATCGGCCGTCAGCGACGACAGACACACATCGTCGAACAGCCTCAATGATTCGACGTTCCGGGTAGTCAGCGTGAAGAAGTCCTCGTAGCCGCCCACGATGAACACCCGCCCGCGCGAATAGGCCGCGCCCACACCCGATCGATAGTAATCGGCGTAATAGGCTGACAGCGATTCCCACCTGCCGAGCGCGGGATCATAGCGGTAATTGAGTGGGCCTTCACCGCCCTCGCCGCCGAAGGCGTAGATCGCATTATCGGGCGCAACGGTCAGCGCCAACGATCGATTCTTGCCCACGCTGGCCCCCGACTGCCACGTATTCGTCACGGGATCGTAGATGATCATCGACCCCAACGTGGCCGTGTACGGATCGCCATCGGTGATGCCGCCCACCAGGTAAATCTTGCCGTTGAGGCTGGCCGCACCCGCCAGTGAGCGTGTACCGCTGATCATAGCCGTGCGCGTCAGCCAGGTGTTGGTGGCGGGATTGTATTCGTAGGTCGTGTCCACATTGCCGTGATTGTAACCGCGCGAATCGAAGCCGCCGAAAGCGTACAACTTGCCGTTGACGGTCGCCGCCATCACACCGCCCAATGCTTGCGGCAGGTCGGCCAACTGCGTCCAGGCATCAGTGGCCGGATTATAAACATAGGTCGTGTTCTGCACACCGAACGTGCCCGACACAACCTGATCGACGCCGCCGACCACGTAGTACTTGCCGTCAACCTCAACCGCCATCACGTAGCCGCGCGGCTGAGGCAGCGGAGCCAGTGACTCCCACTGTTGCGAGCAGGCGTTGTAGCGCTCGGTTGAGGTCAGCATGTCCGTGGCACTGACTACCCCGCCGAACGCGTACAAGTAATAACTGCCCGGCTGCGCGACCAGGCCAAAATCGTGCCGCCCGGTGGGGATGAGTGCTTCCATTTGCCAGTCGGTCGTGGTGTAGGTTTCGGCGGCCGACGGTACGACGAGACAGGGCACGTCCGGTCGAGCGGACTCGGGTTGATCAGGTTGAGAGGACCGATCGGTCCGGGGTAAATCGCGAGGCGGTTCAATCGAGGCGGCGGCCAGTGACACGGTGAGGGCAATCACACCCAACGCCAGGAGTACCGCCAAGAGACTGCGTTGCATGGTTCACCTCCAGCAGTTCCCCCCGCCGATTACGCGTTGCATGCTAACAGCATACACCCGAATCAAGCAAACGGCGCACCCGATTATTTGAATTTGGTTTGAAGGCCGGTGAGCAGGCAGGCAGGCTAGCGCGAAAACTGCCGAAGCCGGGCAATCCGGCTTCGGCAGTTTGAGTTTGTACAGCATTGACAGCGTATCGCTTACGGCGGCGCGATCAGCCCCATCAGTTTATTCCAAATGTCGGACGTGAACTGTTCGCGCCGCTGCGCCACGAAGGTCCAAAAGCGATCCTGGGTGCGCGATAGCGGCACTCGTGTGTTGCGCGCAATGTAAATGGTACGCCGCAAATCCAGCCCCTGTACGTCTACTTTCTTCACGCGGCCCAGCGCCAAACCGCGTGCCGCCGCCAGTTCCGCGACGAACGCGATGCCGAGGTTCTCTTCAACGGCCATCTCAATCGCTTCCGCATTGCCGATTTCCATGATCGGATTGAGCATATCCAGCGTGATGCCGTGCTGTGCCAATCCCTCCAGCAATACTTGCATCGTACCCGCCTTGTCTTCACGCAGGATCATCGGCTCGTCAACCAGATCGGCGGGTAAGGCGCGGCCATAGGCCGCCCAGCGGTGCTGCGCGGATACGATCAGGATCACGCGATCCTCAAAAAAGGGCACATAGTCCAGATCGCGCTGCTCCACCTTTTGACTGGTCACACCCAGTCCCAGGCGACCATCAATCAGGCGATTGATCACTTCGTCGCGGGACATGATCTTGATGCCGAGCCGAACCAGAGGATAGTCCTTCCGGAAAGCGGCGACCAGGTTTGGGAGTAAATATTTGCCGGAGGTTGTCGAACAACCGATGATCAATTCGCCCGCCACCTGGCCTTCGATGCCGTTCATCACTTCACTCATGCGGCCGACGGCGTTGACCACTTCCTGTGCCAATGGCAGCAGCGCTTGCCCGGCCTCGCTCAGTCGGACTGATCGGCCTTGGCGGACAAACAACTCCACGGCAAAGACCCGTTCCAGCGACTGGATGTTCTGGCTGACGGCCGATTGCGAGAGGTGCAGCCGTTCGGCGGTCCGGCTGAAGTTGAGTTCCTCAGCGGCCGTGATAAAAATTCTGAGTTCTGAAAGTTGCATAACCGACTCCTGTTCGCCGTCACCAGTCCAATCGGGGCTGAGCAATACCTTCTATTTCAATCGCCATATATAAGTGATGGTGAATCATATGCTTCAGTGAATCAAATAGGAGAGTATGACACCTATCACTATGGATAGGGGGACACCTGTGACACAATATGTGACAGATTTCTCAAACGCGCAGTGTTGCACCTCGCTCGTTGATCTTAATCGAAGATATCCCAAAACACAAGAAGGAGAGCAATGAAACTGCATAAGTTGTTTGTCACGTTAATGGTGGTCGCCCTGTTCCTCGGCGCGTGCGCGCCCGCCGCCGCCCCGGCCCCTGCCCCGGTTAAAGTCGATCCGACCAAGGCCCCGGAGCCGACCAAAGCTCCCGAACCGACCAAAGTACCTGAACCAACTAAGGTTCCTGAGCCGACCAAAGCACCCTACGATGTGAACAAGGCTGTGACCGACTTCATGTCGAATCTGCCCGCTGGCTACTTTGGTATGAAGAACACCGATGCCTTGAAGGCGTTGGCGGCCGATCCTAAGCCGATGCTGATCGATCTGCGTGAACCGAAAGAAATCACCCAGACGATCGAGAGTGCGGTCAACATCCCGCTGCGCTCGCTGCTGAAGAACTTGGACAAGCTGCCCGCCAAGGATCAAGCGCTAATCCTGTACTGCGGTTCGGGCCATCGCAGCGCCATTGCTGCCGCCCTTCTGCAAATGTTAGGCTACAAGAACGCCAAAAGCATTCAGAGCGGGTTCGGCGGCTGGAAGACGGCTAATCTGCCTATCGTCGATAGCGCGCCCGTGGAGCCGAAGGCCAGCGGTGTGAAGGTTGAGGTCGATCAGGACTTGCTGACCGCGCTCGACGCGTGGCTGGTCACCATTCCCGACGACTTCTGGGCTGTTTCCACCACCACCGCCGCCAAGATCTTTGCAACCGACCCCAAGCCCTTCATCATCGATCTGCGCACCGAATCTGAAATCCTGGCTGGCGGCTATATCGAAGGCTCGGTCAATATCGTAATGTCCGATCTGATCAAGAATCTGGATAAACTGCCCGCCGACAAAGCGGCCCCCATCTACGTCTATTGCGGCGTGGGTCATCGCGGTGGTGTGGCTTTGACCGGTCTGCGGCTATTGGGCTACACCGAGGTCAAGAGCGTCGGCGGCGGTTTCAACAAGTGGAAGAAAGACGGCCTGCCCGTGGTCGGCGGCTTCGACGCCACCAAGCTCGTGCCCGATTTCGTGGCCGCCATCCCCGATGGCTACTACGGCATGAAGAACACTGACGCGCTGAAGGCCCTGACGGCCGATCCTAAGCCGATGCTCATCGACCTGCGCGAAGCCAAAGAGATCACGCAGACTATCGAAGGCGCGGTCAACATTCCGGTGCGCGCGCTGCTGAAGAACCTGGACAAGCTGCCCGCCAAAGATCAGCCGATTTTGTTCTACTGCGGCATCGGCCATCGCGGCGGCATTGCGACTGCGGTCCTGCAAATGCTGGGCTACACCGGCGCCAAGAGCATCAGCGGCGGCTTCAGCGGCTGGAAGACGGCCAGCCTCCCGATCGTGGACGGCGGCCCCGTCGAGCCGAAGGCCAGCGGCGTGAAGGTTGAAGTGGACGCGACGCTGCTCGCCGGTCTCGATGCATGGCTCGGCACCATGCCCGACGACTTCTGGGGCATCGCGCCCGCTGCGGCAGCCAAAGCCATCGCGACCGATCCTAAGCCGGTCGTGATCGACGTGCGCACCGCGCAGGAAATCAAGGACGCGGGCTACATCGAAGGCTCGGTCAACATCCCAATGCGCGACCTGTTCGTGGACATGACCAGGTTGCCCGCCGACAAGGCCACGCCCATCCTCACCTACTGCGCGGTCGGTCAACGTGGCAGCCTGGCGCTGACGGCTCTGCGCCTGATGGGCTACACCAACGTCAAGAGCATCTGCGGAGGTTTCGGCTAGTGGGTAATAGCTGGTCTGCGCGTCGTCAAGTAAATCTGTTTTGTTCCAAAGTGGTGGCTGTCGGCCGAGTGCCTCCACTCTATAATTCGCCTTCATTCTTTTATGCATAATTAAC
>JACRBO010000041.1 GCA_016219235.1 Chloroflexota bacterium | reverse complement strand
GCGTTCGGTCTGGAAGTTGGACGTTGGCGATTGGAAGCGGGTGGTTTGATGAGGCACTATCTAAACCGATGAACGAGATCCACGAAATAACACTCGGACTTCTTCGTGGTTGCGGCTTTTATTCTACATCAATTCGATCGATCACGCCGACGATGACGGCGCGGACTGCGCCGTTGGGCACCTGATTCAGCACCTGCCGCGCCGAATTGCCCTCGTCCAGCACCAGCACGGTATCGCCGACGCCGGCCTGCACGGTATCCACGCAGATGTCATATTTGGGCGTGGGCGTGCCGTCGGGCGTCAGCCGCTCGACCAGCATCAACTTGTGCCGATCGAAGGTGGAATGTTTGATGGTAGCAACGACGTTGCCAAAGACGCGACCGATGTACATGGTGAGTGATGAGTGACGAGTGACGAGTGACGAGTAATAGTAAGACGGTAATGAATCGGTAATCAGCAATCAGCAATCAGCAATCGACAATCACGCAACAGCATCCACTTCGTCCACAATGCCCACCACCGCATGATCGACCGGTACGAACTTGACCGGCATCGCCAGCGCGGCTTCACGCGAGGCGATGATGAAGACCAGCGTGTCCGGCCCGGCCTGGGCGGTGCCATCTGCCGCGATTACCGGCTCGCCCTCCGGCTCTTGCCGTTTGTTTAGCGGCTGGACGACTAGAAACTTCACACCTTCCAGGCCGGTGTATTTTTGTGAAGCGACGAGTGTGCCAATGACTTTAGCAAGTTGCATGGTTAGTCGTTATTGGGGCCAGCGGTCAGGTTCCGAACCTATGGCGCGCGGCAATTCGGGGCGGCTACCCCATTCAACCCACGAGCCGTCGTAGTTGCACACACCTGGGTGGCCCAGCAGATACTTCAATACAAACCAGGTGTGACCGGATCGCTCGCCCACGCTGCAATAAACGGCGACCTCTTCATCCCATTTGACGCCGGCCGCCTCGTATAACGCGCGCAAATCATCGGCCGATTTGAATGTGCCATCCGGTTGCAGCGATTGTTTCCAGTTGAGATTGATCGCCGTCGGAATATGGCCCTTTTTCGGAAAGAACATTTCTCTAAAAGCTGAGGGCACAAAGACGGTATCGCCGGTGTACTCTTGCGGCGAACGTACATCCAGCACGCACTTGCCCTGCCGGACGTGGTTCTTCAATTCATCCGCAGTCAGGCGAAATTCATGTTGATTGGACGCGGCCTCCGACATTTCATAGGTCGTCGGCGTAAACACCGGCAACTCGGTCGTCACCGGGCGGCCTTCTGCGATCCATTTCTCGCGCCCGCCGTCCATGATGCGGCAATCGGCATGCTTGAAGCGTTTGAACAACCAGTAGGCAAAGCCCGCCCACCAGTTGTGATCGGCGCCGTAGAAGACCACCGTTGCGTCGGCCTGAATGCCCAGCAAGCGCGAGGCCAGATAGGCCATCCGGTTCCCGATCAGATAATCGCGTGACAGATAATCGCGCCAGTCGGGATGCCAGTGGACGGCGTTGGGGATATGGCCCAGCGAATAGAGATCCGGAGCCTCGTTGATTTCTACCAGCCTGACGTTGGGATCAGTCAGGTGAGCGGCGACCCACTCGGTATCGACTATGACTTCGGGATATGCATATTGGCTCATAATACTCTCGCGTGTCACTTATCCTCAGGTTGTGGTCTGGGCTGATTCAGATTTTCTCCAAACCGCGTATGCTGTTGGATATTCACGTTCATTTCGGGATGCAGTTGCGCGATCACAACTTGATTGACGACCAGCTGTGGCTCGATCGCACCTGTGCCGATCTCGATGGCCGCTTCGACGTCGGACACCTCGCCCGTGAAGAGCGTCAGGCCCTTGCCGTGCAAGCCGTCGGCCAAGCGAACTTCAAGCAAGGCAACTTGCGCGCCTTTGACGCCGGCATCAGCCGATCGGATGGCCGCCGGAACGGTGGCCGTCTCGATCACACCTAGTGCTGTGCCCGATCGGACATCGCGCCCTCCGGCGATGGCGTTGACGACGGCAGGATGAACGTGCGGCAAGAACACCGTATCGATCACATGCGCGCCGCCCCACTCACGCCCGGCCTTGAGCGATTCGTCCACGTCGGCCACTTCGCCGCTAATGAGTACCAGGTAGCGGCCGGGCTGCACGGTACCGGCGACAATGCGCGCGATGGGTGCTCTCTTAGCCATCGCGTCACCGGCCTGCATGCCCGCTGCGATGCTGTCAAACTCGATCAACGCTAACGCGGGTTCAACAGCCGTGATGACCGTTGAACCCGCCGGGGTCGATCGGGCGCGCGCGGTGCGTTTCATCAGGCCAGCGCTTTGATGGCGGTCGCCAGGGCTGAATCGCCCTGGCTGATCATCAGCGGCGTGCCTGCGCCGATGGCGTTGCTTTGACCCTCGTCATAGGGCAGTTTGCCGATGAAGCCGTGGCCCAGCGCCTTTTCAATCGCGGGCAGGGCCAGACCCGGTTTGGGCATAATCTGATTGGCTATAAGTTCGATGCGCTCATCGGGCACCTTCGCCGCCTTCATCGCGCGCAGCAGCCCGACCGTCGATTGCAGCGAGCCGACTTCCGGCGCGATGACCACCCACACAGCGTCTGACGCAATGACGGAGGCGGCCGTGATGGCGGTCCACAGGCCGGGCGCATCGATGACGACGCGCGCGAATTTTTCGTGTAGCACGCCCAACAGCGTTGTAACCCGCTCAGGCGTGGGGAAGTTCATCGGCACAATCGGAGCGGCTAACACCGCCAGGCCCGATTCGTGCGGCAGCAACGAGCGCAGCACGCTCTCCGCCGTCGATTCCCCGCCGTTACACCAATCGATCCAGGTGGTCTTGACGTTCAGGCGCAGTTGCAGCGCTACATGCCCTGGCCCCGGCTTCAGATCGACGAGGCAGGTGGACAGATTCTTGGCCTGCGAGGCAAGCGCCAGACTCACCGCAATAGACGTAACACCCACGCCGCCGCGCAGCGACAGCAGCGTTACAGTCCGTTTGGCCGGGCCTTGCGCTGCGCTGCGGTTGACCAGCAGCTCGTTGACTTTAGCCAGTAGTTCGTTGGGGGCGAAGGGCTTGGGCATGTAGTCGTCGGCCTGCGCCGCGATGGCCGCGTCCCGATCGACCGGCTGCGCACGAGCCGTCAAGATCAGAATCGCCATCTTGCCCAGTTCCGGGTCTTCGCGCATTTTGCGCACGACTTGATAGCCGTTCATGCCCGGCATCATCACGTCTACGATCGACATGTCGGGCTTGATGGCTTTGGCTTTGGCCAGGCCGTCCGGCCCGTCGCCCGTGGTGATGACCTTGTGGCCGCCGCGCTGCAGCATCAGGCGCAGCATTTGCTGCAGATCGAGATCGTCGTCGATGACTAAGATAGTGGCCATTTAACCTCCAATGCATAATTCATAATTCATAATGCAACTCAACGGCCTTGACGGATTATGCACTATGCATTATGCATTTGGAATTATTGTGAGGCTTTGTCGCCGATGCAGAAGACTTCGATGGCGGTCTTGTTGATCAGGATCAGTTCGCCGCTGAACTGGATCGATTGATTCATCGACAGGGTGGCCGTAGCGTTGAAGATCGGCACAAAGCGATCGACGCCCACGGCCATCAGCGACTTCAGATCAATGTTGGCCGGCGCTTCGATCTGGCCCGTAATCTCAAAGCCCGGCACCGTGACGAACACCGGCCACTGACGGCGATAGGTGTAGGCCGTGGCGCTTTGCTTCAGCGCCATTTCCAGGCCGGTGGCGACGACGACAAACGTCAGCCGGTCCTTGCGCACGATCGACAAGGCGTAGTCGGCCAGAATTTCGCCGGGATGATCGATGCGCGACACGTAGGCAATATCCAGTTCCAGATAAGACGAACTGGTGTCAGCCAGGACGTCCGACAGCACACGGCCACGCAGCGCCATCTGGGTTGAGATGCGATGCGAGTCGCAGAAGATGTCGGCAGTGAGGCGACGCGATCCGACTTGACTCATGGCAGACTCCTTATGGACGAGTTCCGATCAGTGGGCATATGATATTACACAATCCGAAACGAATCAACCAGCGTGCAGCGGCGAATCCGGCTGAAACTGCGCGGCGACGTAATGCCTTCGCCGGTGGGGCTGGCAATGGTAAAAGAGCAGAAGCCCTCGCCGCCCTGGCCTAACCCGGCCAGACACGGCCCGTTCTTGACGAAGATGCTGCAATTGATCTCGCGCGCCATGCGGCTTAAG
>JACRBO010000304.1 GCA_016219235.1 Chloroflexota bacterium | reverse complement strand
TGATCATGAAGATGACGGCATAACAGAGAATGGCATACGCGCCTTCCGGGCGCGGATACGCGCCCGACCAGGAAATGCGCGGTACCAACGAGGTAACAGTCGCTAATCCGTATACCCCGACCAGAGCGGCCGTCGGCACAAACAACGGCGCGCGATACACGGCCTGTTCGGGCTTGACCTGTCGCCGTTCGATGAAGCCGATCAGCCAGACGACCGACATCGACGTCGCGATGATACGCAGCACGGACAGCTTATCCGGCTCAATGCTCCGGCTGGTGTACAAGCTGATGAACAACGGCGTAGTCACCACGGCCAACAGCCAGCCTGCTTCCAGCCCGGCGGCACAGGCTCTACTCAGTTTGCTTGAACTCATGTTTCCCTCAGACGATCGTGCAGAAATCAAGACTCAACGGCCAATCCAAGTGTATGCCTGGACTGTGTCCAGCGGGGTTTCGCTTCCGTTACGAATGCATTGTAAAACTCGGGCCAGGCCGGTGGTTTGCAGACGGCCGGCCGCAAAAAATGAACTGGCCGACAACTTGTCGGCCAGTTCGGTTAGTGCGTATTTAGTTGTAGTTGATGCTGGGCCTAGTGCAGGTCTGTCACCAAATCGATCTGGGCTGGAGCCGTGCGCTCGATCTGCATGGTGCCGCCCGTCGGGGGCTTCAGTTCCAGCGCGAAGGTCTTGTTAGCATCCACCTCGTTCGTGCCGAGGTTCACCACCAGTTTAGCGAGATTGCCCGACTTGAGAATGCAGGCGGTCAGGGCGGTGCCGTCGGACTGCATCACTGCCCAGTTGTATTCGGTGGCAGGATAAGCGGGGGCAGAGCAGTCGGCGCTCGCGATTGACACGTCCTTGTTGGTACTCGAATCGCGATACGACATCTTGACCTTGCTCAGGTCGACTGACGAGCCGCCGGCTACCGTCGAGACGTTGAGGACGATGTACTGGCCGGTCGTCTCGAGGACTACGCTGCCCTTGAGTTCCATCGAGCCGCGCACTTCTTGCAGGCCGGCATAGGCGGCTTCCTTGCTGCGCTCGGTCAGGAACGTGCCCGTGCTCAAGATGGTGAAGGCGAAGACGGCGGCGACTACGACGAAGGCGATTAGGATGATCGCGGTTTCCAGAGCGGTGATACCTTGTTCGTTACGATGCAGTTTGGTGTTCATGATTCTCCTTTGAGTTCAGCAGATAGAATGGGTTGACAATCAATCGATGAATTGCGGCAGAACGATTACCAATCGGGCAGAACCGATTTGAGCATAAAGTGTGTGACCTCCTTGATTCATTGCCCCAGGCGATTGCCGGGTGAATGAGCGCGTTGTTTGTTGATGGCGCTACTATAAATCCAGATCGCTGGACGCGCCGTTTTAACTTCATTGCAGAATAATTCGCCGGGCCAAATTCAAGACGCAATCGATCTGGGCTGGCGTTCAGCGTTCGAGGCGCGCGCCGCGCTCCTTCAATTTGATCGCAGAAAATTCGGACAGCCATCAACAGCGCGCCGCCGGTTGACGGGTGATCAACCGGCGGCGGCCACGGAGGAAAGGCTGAGAGCGGGCGAACGTTAGCGGTGCGGCTGAGGGCGCAGCAGTTTCAGCACTGCCTGCACCAGCAGCCAGCCGGTGGCGATCAGCATGACCAGCGTGATGACGATCCAGATTGCCGGAAAGACCGAATTGACAATCGAGATCAGCAGCACGCCCAGCGTGATGAGGACCAGCGTGCCGGGGTGCGCTTTCAAATAGGCTTTGGCATTGCGCCAGACGACGCCTTGCCATTGCTGATCTTCTTGTTCCAGCAGCAGCGCCAACGGGTACAGCTGCAACATCAACCAGATGAAGGCCAGCGCGATCCAGAAGGCGCGCAGCCAGGCTGCCAACACGGGATTTAGATCGAAGGGTGAGTCGTTGGGAAAATACAGGTACAGGTTGCTGAACAACGCCATCGCCAGCAGCATATTCAACAAGGCTAACACCCACGCCTTGTGCTGCCACCGATTGACCGGTACCGGCTTCTCGGGCAGAGTCTGTTGAATGTCGTGCAGCGTTTGTTGAATATCTGATTTTAAGGCCTTGACTTCCAATTCCAGCGCCTTGATGCGTTCTTCAAGTTCCATGCGGGACCTCCAATTTTTTACCGCAGCAACGGGCCGTTACAAGCGCGCGGCGACCGGGTCGCCGGCGCGAAAGAAATAGCCGCGGCCGCGCACGGTGCAGATCAGCTGCGGACTGTCCGGGGCCGGTTCGATCTTCTGGCGTAGACGGAAGACGCACGATCGCACTACGCTCTCCAAAGTCCACTTGTCCAGCCCCTGATAGCCCAAGGCCGAGTTGGCCAGCTCTTTGACAGACAGCACCTTATTGGGATGCTGCATCAATGTTTCCAACACCGATACTTCGCCTTCAGTTAGTTCGACCAGCCGCGCCGGATCGATGTCCAGAATTGCCAGGCGTTTCTGCCGATCGAGCGTCAGCGTCCCGACACGCAGCGTGTCATCGTTACCGGGCGCCGTTGTCGCTGGCAGGCCAATCGGGTTGGCGGCGGCAACCGGTATGGGCGCGGCTGCGGGCGCAGCATCATCATCCACCAACATGTTCATCGCTTCGCCCACCAATTCCAGCATCCGCAGGCGGCGCTGCTGTTTGGCCCGCGCGGCCAGCGAGCGCTCAATCGTCACCGCTAGATCGTCGAAGTTGCAGGGCTTCAGCATGTAATCCGTTACGTCGGATTTGACCGAGGCAATGGCGCTTTCAACCGTAGCGTGCGCCGTCAGGACGATGATCGCCAGGTCGGGTCGCAGTTCGCGCGCCCGCCGCATCACTTCGACGCCATGCATGCCGGGCAGCTGCATGTCCAGCACCATCAGATCGTACGGCTGACGGGTCAGCGCCGTTAATGCCTCTGGCCCGTTGCCGGCCTCGTCGATGTGATAGCCGCGCAGCTGGAGCAATTCGCTCATTGACGTGCGAATACTGTGTTCGTCGTCTACGAGGAGCAGCCGCCAGTGAATTTGAGCGTCGGGCGATTCGGCCATGCCGCGTTTGTCCTGCCTGTGCTGTCGAGGGCTTCCACTTCTGCCGCCTTAACTTATAACACTTTGTCGGGCGGGCGGGGGTTACCGGACTGTTACGAATGGATTGCAGCGAAGAAAACGGGTGACGGGCGGTTGGCTAACCGCCCGTCACCCGCGAGAGTGCAGATGGAGTGTAGGAATCAGAGTAAGTGGCTTAAGGCTGAGCCGCGCGGCGGGGCACGACGCGCTGAATGAGCACGGCGGCCAGGCCGATGAAGACGGCGCTGAAGACCCACAACATTGAGTAATTCTTGCCGGTCAGGTCGATCAACGAACCCGCCACAATCGGGCCGGTGATAGCCGCCGCCGACGACGCAAAGTAGTAGAGTCCCGCAAATGCCCCGATCTGCTCCTCACCCCCCAGGTCGTAGACCAGGGGCAGCGAGTTGATGTTGACCAGCGCCCAGAACCCGCCCATGATGCCCAGCACGATCAGCAACACGGTTTGATTGCGTACCCCGAAGCCGACGAGCAAGCCCACGAACATGCCCGCCAACCCGAGGGTGATGGTGCGCTTCCGACCGATCTTCGTGGCGATGAGGATGGGATGAACCGCCGACATTCACACACCGGTGGAGTCTGGTGTATTCGAAAGGAATTTGCATCTGATAGCAGGTGTGATACCATCGGGCATCACATTCCCCTGCTCAAGGAGCTTACATGAGTACTTCGCCTTTTCCCTGGCGCAAGACCTTTATTCTTGGTTTCGGCTTCTTTGGTATCTCAATCGTCTGGCCGATTTTTAACTCGTTTATACCGCCCATGCTAGAGAAGCTCGGTCTGGCGGCGGGCGTTATCGGTTTTATCATGACCTGGGATAATCTGATCAGTCTTTTCCTGCAACCTTATGTGGGCGCGCGATCTGATCGAACTATTAGCCGCTTTGGACGGCGCAAGCCGTGGTTGATGGCAGGCGCACCGCTGGCCGCAATTTTCTTCATGTTAGTGCCTTTTGTCCGAGAGAATTTCCTTTTGATCGCCCTCGGCATCTTAGGAACAAATATGGGCATGGCTTTGTTTCGATCGCCCACGGTGGCCTATCTGGGCGATCTGTTCAAAGCGGACGATCGCAGCAAAGCCAATGGTGTCATCAACTTGATGGGCGGCCTGGGCGGCGCGGCGGCCCTGTTTGGCGGCGGTGCGCTGTACAAAATCGGCGTGCCCCTGCCGTTCATCGTGGGCGCAGGGGTGATGTTGATTGCGATCATCATCGTGCTGGTGGCAGTCAAAGAACCTGAGCGCGAAGTGGCTGTGATTCCCGAAGCGGAAAAACAACCCGGTGTGCTGGATAACTTCCGCGAAGTAGCGCGCAACTCCGACAAAAGCGGCCTGTTCCTGCTGGGCGCGATTTTCGCCTGGTTCGTCGGCTGGAACGCGATGGAGGCCTTCTTCACCTTGTACGGCATCAACGTGCTGGGCATTGATGCCGGCGACGGCTCGAAGATGCTGACCGCGTTTGCGGCGGCGCTAATCGTCTTCGCCATTCCCAGCGGTCTGATTGCCACGAAGATCGGTCGGAAGCGCACGATCACGATCGGGCTGGGCGGAATGGTCGTCGGCTTGATCGTCGGTTTCTTTGTTCGCGATCAAACTGTGTTATTGGTTGTATTGGGTGTGATGGGCGGCTTCTGGGCGCTGGTCAACATCAACTCGCTGCCGATGGTTTACGATCTGGGGGGCGAGGAACGGATCGGGGCGTTTACGGGGCTGTATTACTTCGCATCATCGGCCGCAGCCATTACCGGCCCGATCGTGTCTGGTGCGTTGATCGATCTGCTTGGCAAAAATTACAGCGTGCTGTGGATTTTTAGCGCGGTATTCATTGTTGTGGCTGCCGGACTAATGCAGCGCGTACGACACGAGCAGTCACCCACTAACTGAAGTGTAATCGCGTAGCGATAATTTAGCATTCCTGCAATCGAGCGACGTGCTCATCGTTCGAAAACTGCGACGTCGTTGCGACGTAAACCCCTTGACGCGACCCTTGCATTTATGATACTGTGCTCCTTAAGATGAGCGGTCGGTAACACGGCCGTCAATCGCCAATCAAATTTTTAATCGCGTGCCTGACGGACGAGGTGCGCCTACGCATGGGAGACCAAGAGTATGGGGACCACCTCATGGCGGGGACAGATCGATCGGGCGCTCAGCGCCATCGAGCGCACACCTGCACAGCACCGCAGGCGGTTTTGTGCGGTGCACGTGTCGGTACTTCGAAATATGCGGCGAAGCAAGAGCAAGATTGGCGGCCGGGCGAAGCAGCCTGGGTGTCTGCTTCGAGCAAGCGTTTAGCTGCGAACGGCGCGGTGTCGCTTATCAATTGCCGTGGTTGAGGCAAATAGCCTGAGAAACTGATCGCCGGATCGATGAATCGACTGATTACGCCTTCACGTTCCAGCTCGATCAGCGCGGTCAGCGGAAAACCAGCAGCTGCATCTTGATCCACGTGCTCGTGGTTAAAGTGGTGTGCAAAGGCTAGATCGCCAGGCCGGGTATTACGTGGAATCTCTCTGAATGACGGATCGCCGTAATAGTTGCCGGCATCGAACGGGCAGTCGATCTCGCGCCGATATGCGCCACACATTCCAACCAGCGCCACGCCGTTTCCGACAGAGGCTGTGCCAGCCGCCTCATGGTACGTTCGGAGTGTTAAGGTCGTGCAGCGTTTGTAGAATAGTTTGATAGCCGGGATGGTCTCGATGGTCACGCCAGATCGCAAAGTGCCGGACGATGTGCCGGGCATCGACAACGATCATCGCCGTATCATCACCCACCCCGATCTGATGATGAGTGCTGGCCGCCGGATCGGCTACGACCGTATAGTCGACGGACGATTGGGCCGCCAGTTGAAAGGCCGCCACGTGTGCCGGCGCATCGGCCATAATAACAATGGTTCGCGTGCCTGTCGCGGCGATAGTGTGTTGGTGTCGCTGCAAACTACGCAGCTGGTTGACACAATCGGGGCACCACGTGCCGTGCATGAAGTTCAGCAAAGTACTCGGCGTACTGAGCAGATCAGCCAGTGCCAGCGACCTGCCATCACTGGCCTGCACCTGTAGATCGGGCAACGGTTGACCGATTTGAATTGAATCCGGCATGGATCAGCCTACCTGTTTGAGGTATTCACGGATCATCAACGCGGCGGTCGCCCCTTCACCGGTGGCCGAAGCCGCCTGTTTCGTTGAGCCCGAGCGCACATCGCCGGCCGCAAACAAGCCGGGCAGGGAAGTCATCAGCGATTTATCCGTCGCCACGAAGCCGTACCGATCGATGTCCACCTTGTCCTTCACTAAATCAGTATTCGGCGACAGGCCGATGAACACGAACACGCCATCATACTGCCAGGTCTTTACGTCGCCCGTGGCGCGATCTTCGACGACCACACCGGTGAGTTTATTTTTGCCTTTGAACGCCTTCACCGCGTGATTGACCGTCACGGTCATGTTGGGCATCTCGGCCACCTTCTGCTGCAAAATCTGGCTGGCCTTTACCTCCGGCAGGAACTCCACAATATCGACCTGGGCCGCAAACTTGGTCAGGAACAGACCTTCTTCAAAGCCGCTGTTGCCGCCGCCGATCACCAGCACTTTCTTGCCCTTGTAGAATGCGCCGTCGCAGGTGGCACAAAAGTGCACGTTGATGCCGATCAGATCGTCTTCGCCCGGCACGTTGAGCCGGCGATAGCGCGCGCCCGTAGTCAACAGCGCTGCCTTCGTGCCGTAGCGCGCGCCATCACCGGTCGTGATGCACAGGTACGGACCGTCGGGCGAGATGTCGACCACGTCCTGGGCTTGCAGAATCTCGACGCCGAAGCGCTGCGCCTGGTTGCCCAACCGATCGGCAAACTCAGCCCCCGCGATGCCTTCGTCAAAGCCGGGGAAATTATCGAGCGTTTGAGTTATCCCGGCCTGTCCGCCCAACCCGGCCTTCTCGATCACCAGTGTATCCAGTCCTTCGCGGGCCATGTACAGGGCCGCGGTCAACCCCGCCGGGCCGCCGCCGATGACGATTGAGTCATAGCAGGGCAGCTGAGCTTTGGTTTGCAGGCCCAGCTTCTCGGCCAGCTGCGCATTCGACGGTTCGACCTGGATCGATCCATCGGGAAACACAATGGTCGGGATGCTGCGCAGGCCGTTGTTCACACGTTCGACATAGGCCATCGCCGCAGCATCCTGCTCGATGTCGATATTGGCATAGGGCACGCGCTGCTCGGCAAAGAAGCGCTTGGCGCGTTTGCAGTCGGGACACCACACGGTGCTATAAACCACAATCTGCTTTTCCATGAATAAGACCTTTCAGTGTGATTCCTCACTTGATTGCTTCCGCATTTGACGGATCGTACTGACACTTGAAAAAGTGGACACGAGATAGGGCACGCACACGGTCAAAATCATTTTCAACACTCGATCTTGATCGATCTGGCCGCGCAGGATGGCATCGCCGTGATTGATGGTGATGAGAATAGTCCCGACGATCAGGGCTGAGGCGAGCGCGCGACGCACGACTGATCGCGATCGACAGAGTTGCAGCCACTCGGACATGGGCACTCACTCCACACGAATGATTGAATCGTCCGCGAAAATCGAGCCGACCGTCAACCCCAATGACGGTCGCGCATACAACTCCGGCGGCACGCTGATATCGGCCAGATACAACTCGCCCACCCACGCTTTAGCGACGGGTGTAACCAAACCTACTTTGGGCAGAGCGAGCGTCAGGGTTGCCGTAGCGCGAATGCTGCGCGAACTCGCCGCGCCCGTTGAGGTGTCCAGCCCGGACGGCGCATCGAGGGCCAGGATCGGGCGGCCGGCCGCGTTCGCTCGATCGATCCACCCGGCAACCGGGTCGCGCGGTTGGCCGACCAGACCGTAGCCGATCAACGCATCGATGATCAAATCCGCCTGGGCGAGATCGGGATCGCGATCGGCGATCAGCCCCATGACCTGCAAAATGCGATATTGATGCGCGGGAATAACCTTGAGCTGATCAGGCTTGGCGACCAGTTTAACTTGAACCTGTGCCCCGCGATTGTGCAGATGCCGCGCCGCCACCATGCCGCCGCCGCCGTTATTGCCCGCGCCACAGAGCACGACGACTGTGCGGCCGAGCACGCTGCCTGACATGCGGTGCGCTTGCTCCGCCAACTGGCGCCCCGCGTTCTCCATCATCTGGATCAAGTCGATGCCATACTCTTCGATCATCAAGCGATCGACTTCGATCATCTGCTGC
This sequence comes from Chloroflexota bacterium, assembly GCA_016219235.1. Next base: position 540 of record JACRBO010000304.1, on the reverse strand, counting down.
GTCGTTAAAGCGGGGATGCTCACGGGCGTTCACTCCGAGCAATTTGTATGGGGCCGGGCCAGATCGAATCTGGCCCGGCGAGACAGGCAAATTGTAGCACCGTACTTTCGACAATTCACCCGTGTGTCCTACAGTCGCTTGCTCAGCGGCACGAACAACAGGACCGTAATGACGCCATAGATCACGTGGCCCATCAGGCTCATGATCTGTGCCTGCTCGATCACAAAGACCATCTGCGACATGCCCAGCATCAACGGCATCGCAATCAATGCGCCCAGCACCCACCAGACCATGCCATATACGGCGCCGACCACGATCAGCGCGAGGCCGCGCGACGGCAGGCGACTACCGATCACGCCGTAGACCGCGCCGATGAAGGCGCTGATGCCCATGTGGACAACGAGGCCGACAACGGGGCTGTCGGATTTCACCAGCCCGGCCACCATCGGCAGCATGTTCATCATCGCCATCAACATGCCAAAGACCACGCCGCCGCCCAGCCCGGCCACGATCCCCGCCTTCACGCCACTCACGGTATTC
>JACRBO010000009.1 GCA_016219235.1 Chloroflexota bacterium | reverse complement strand
CAAAACAGGGACATCATCATGCTCAACTTAGATTCAAAACCCAAACCCAATGCCTCGGTTCAGGGTCGGCAACTTGAAGACGAGGCGGTGCTGGTGCTGCCTGACAAAGGCGAAGTAAAAGTGCTGAATGAAGTGGGTGCGCGCATCTGGGCCTTGACGGACGGCCGGCGTTCAGTGCGCGAAATTGCTGCGACGATCAGCGCCGAATACCAGGTGGAGCAGTCAGTGGCGGAAGCCTATACGATGGAGTTTATCGCGCAGTTGGCGGCTAAAGGCTTAGTTGCCGGTTACGAATGATCATGCGTCAATCTCGTCGGCGTTGGGCGCAATTATTGATGATGGCCGTAGGCGCGGCCCTGCTGGTCGGGCTGCTGGCGCCCGTCGAGCGGCGCGCCCTGGCGTCGGTCACGTTGAACTATTTCCGGGCGACCTGGCAGGCCGATCTTGAGACGGTGGTCGTTGAGTGGCAGACCGCCACCGAATTGAATACGATCGGTTTTATTGTGGAGCGCAGCACTTCAGCCAGTGGCGGCTTTGTGCCGATTACGGATATCATTGCGGCGGTGGGCGATCAATTGGCCGGCTGGACGTATGATCCGATCGCCGATGATCCGCTAGACCTGGTGCTGGGGACGACTTACTGGTATCGGCTGATCGTCATTAACACTTCGCCGCCTAATGACACGATTCCGCCGGTGTCTGTCGTGGCGGGTGATCCGAATACGCCGACCCATACGGCGACGGCTACCGCCACTGCCACGTCAACGCGTACTCGGACCCCTACGCCAACGACTATCGCCACGCTTGCGCCTACGGCTACCACGCGATCATCCACGTCCGGTCCGGTCGTTACCCCGTCTGTCACCTTCGTCAGTGTGAGTGGTGCGACGGTGACGCCGCGGCCGGTTCAGCCGGTTGGGGCAACGGCGACGCCGCGGCCACTTCAGCCGGTTGGGGCAACAGCCACACCGGGTAACCGTCTAGCCGTAACGGATTCAGCGGCGGCTGTGTCGCCCATTGCCACCCCGGTTGCGATTGCGCAGATTACGCCGTCACCGGTGGCCGGCGTGCCGGTCGCCGTGCTGCCGACGCTGGCACCCACTAACGCCGCCTTTGTCGCCGTCGCGCCAATTGTCGTGGCTGGCGAAACAACAACGCCGTCTGAAGCCACGCCGGAGAATTCCAATCTCTCGATACTGGTGCTGATCGGCGCAGCGGGCGCACTGCTGCTGGGCGGCGTGTACGCCATCCTTCGACAGACAAACAAGTAGAGCCGCTGCTTAACTGTCATTCCTGCGAAGGCAAGCAGCCAGCCAGCTGGATGCCCCAGCAATTCTCAATATGAAAGCAAAGACGGCTCCCACGCCGTCGGTTTCGCGGGCGTGGGGGCCTGCGCGACTGACAACGCTCTTTGCAGAACTCAGATCGAGAATTGCTGGGATTCCCATCTTCGTGGGAGTGACGTGTGTGGAGTAATTCCTCGTCATGATTCGATTATTGTTTTCTCGTGCCCGCTTACCCGGCGGATTAACCATGACGCTGATCGCCGTCGCGGGAGTGGTTACCCTCGCGGCGTGCAGCGCACCCTCGCCTATTACTCCAGCCGTCGTGCCCGCCGGCGCGTTTGCGGAAGTGGGAAAACTAACCGTAGACGGTCCCGGCCCGGTAGCCATCACGCGCGATGACCTCCGCGCGATCGGGTGGGAGGACGTGCCGCTCGATCAAGTACAAGTGACCTATCGTGATCAGATTCAGCCGGTCTGGGTAACAGCTGAGGCGGTGCGCTTCTTTGCGGCGATCACGCCCACCCGCTACATGACGAGCAGTGTGTACTTTCTGAAGCGCGGCCCCGCGTCGACCCTGCCGGAGCGCGCGGCTGTCGCAGGCGATGCGCCGGTCGAGGCGTATACCGCCGTGGAGCGCGCCGAGCAGAACAAGATTTACGCCCCGCAGGCCGCAGGCGACACGTGGTTTTGGGAGCGCATCACCGCGCCCGCGACACGCACTTATACTCTGACTCTCTCGGCTGTGGCCGACGACTCGTCGGACGCCACCGGCCCGTCGGATGTTGCCGACGCGGCGACGCTGCGGCTTGAGACGTGGTCGTCGACCCAGGGGCCGAGTGAGATCGATCATCGCGTGCGGGTCAGCGTCAACGGGCGCGATGTGGGTGAGGCGACGTGGGATGGCAGTGTGCGGCGCTCGCTGGAAATTGCGCTGCCGGCGGGTGTGTTGGTCGAAGGCGACAATCAGGTGCGCGTCAGTTTGCCCGGTGACACCGGCGTGCTGGCCGATACGGTCTACGTCGATTGGGTGGAGGTGGCGTTTCCGCGCCGTTTTGTCGCCCAGGCCGATCGGTTGATGTTCGACAGCCCCGGCGGGCGGCACCAATTGATCGGGTTTAGCGGCCCGATCGATGTGTACGATGTTACTCAACCCGATCGGATCACGCGCGTCTCGATCGATCCGGAAACGCCATTTTCAGGCGAGGCGGGGCATCGCTACTGGGCCGTGGGGGCAGGCGGATACCGATCGGGCCGCGTGACAGCCGCCACGCTGACGCCCGATTTGGCCGCGCTCAAGGTGGACTATGTTGCCATCGGCCCGAGTGATCTGATCGAACCGTTGCAGCCGCTGCTGGACTATCACGCCGCGCACGGGCTGACGGTGGCCGCCGTGCCGGATGTGGCGGTGTACGATCAGTTTGGCGACGGACGAGTGGATCCAGCGGCGATTAAGGCGTTCTTACAGGCGGCCAAACCGAAGTATGTATTGCTGGTCGGCGATGCCAGTTACGATCCACTGGGCTATACTGCGCCGAGTGAGGCAAACCGGCTGCCGACGCTGCTGGTGACGACGGTCTTCGGCGGTGAGACGGGCAGCGATGTGGGGTTTGCGCAGCTGGCCGATGATTTGAAGCCGGTGCTGGCGGTAGGGCGCGTGCCGGCGCGCACGCCCGATCAGGTGAAGGTGTTTGTGGCGAAGACGCTGGCTTATCTGCAAGCGCCGCCGTCGGGCGCGTGGCGGCAGCGAGTGCTGGCCGTGGCCGACGGCCAGGATGATACTTTCAAGGGGCAGGCGCAGGCGTTTCTGGATCAGTTTGCGTCGACCTATCAAACGCAGCTGCTGAATCCGCAGCCCAATCAGGCGGATGCCAATCTGCCCATCGTGGCGGCGTTGAATGAAGGTAACGCGCTGGTGAGTTATTTTGGGCACGGCAGCGTGACGCAGTGGGGCAAGGATAATTTGTTTACGGTGAAGGACGGCGAGGCGTTGAAGGCCGGCGGCGGCGCGCTGCCCGTGGTGCTGAATTTTACGTGCCTCACCGGCCTGTTTACGCACCCCAAAGTGCAGTCGCTGGCCGAGACGCTGTTGTGGCAGGCGGATGCCGGGGCAGTGGCCGTCCTCGCGCCGACAAGTCTGACACTGGGCTCCGATCAGTCGTTTTTGAGTGAGGCGCTGGTCAGCGAATTCCTGGCGAATCCGACCGAGCGGCTGGGCGATCTGGTGCTGAAGGCGTGGCAGGCTGTGCCCGCCGAGTCGTCCAGTGCGCGGGATGTGCTGCAGACGTTCTTGCTGTTTGGCGATCCGGCGTTGGTGGTGGTGGGGAAGTAGATTAGGAGATAAGTAGGCAAGGAAACAAGTGGGCAGCGTCCTTATTGAAGTTTAGACTAAAGGGCAACCTAGCCTTGCGGTAAGTTGCCCCGTAGGGTAAGGTTCGTGGTATCCCGACCAACGAGCCTGCCCCACATGAACCTTAACACACTATCCAAATTTCGGCACGGCATCTACGCCTGT
>JACRBO010000321.1 GCA_016219235.1 Chloroflexota bacterium | reverse complement strand
GTCAGCATCACGAAGATGCCCAGCAGCGTAAAGACCACGCGCGCCGATTCGCCCCGGCCCCGGATCGTCAGATACCAGGTGACGAACGCCAACGCCGCGCCCAGGGCAAAATGCCAGAACCAGTCCGTGCCATACGCGCCCAGCACCGACAACAGTTGATCGCCGCCCGAGAGCGCCGACACCACGATCGTGAGCACGTAGTCCTGAATCAGCGTCACTGCCACGATCAGACTCAATGTCGGCTTCAGGTAGCGCATCGAGGCGGTGTACGATCCGCCGCCTTCGTTGAAGACGCCCAGCGAAAACATATACAGCGCGCCAAACACAAAGTTGGCGATGGCGATTACGATCACGGCAAGGTAGGCTTTATCTTGCAGACCGTACGGATGCAGCGCGTGCATCATTTCGCCGGTAGCGTAAAAGTACGACGTGAAGTAGTCCACGCCAAACAACGCGATGGCGGCCAGCAAACCGATCTGCCCCGCGCCGTGGACATGGGCGTGTTCTTTGTTTTCGCGCGGTGAAATTTTCCAGGCGATAAATATAATCGCCACTAACAGGATGATTGAGAATAACATAGGGTCACCTGATTCCTGGTAATCGGTAATCGGTTGATCGGTCAATCGGTAATCGGTTGATCGGTAATTGGTCGATCGGTAATCGGTCGATCGGTAATCGGTAATTGGTCGATTGGTCGATCGGTAATCGGTCGATCGGTTAGCCGGTCAACCAGTTGACCAGTTACCAGTTGACCAGTTGACCAGTTACCAGTTACCAGTTGACCAGTTACCAGTTGACCAATTACCAGTCACCAATCTCTAACTTCCAATCTCAAATGCGTCTTCCAACATCTTCAATTCGGCCAGTAAATATTTGCGCGTTGAGGCGCTGAGGCGCGTGTCTTCGCTGACCTTGGCCTGCTCTTCGCGCGCGGCGCGCACTACAAACGCCGGCACAAACATGATGCGGCCCGCCGGGATCACTTCGAAGTTGTTGAGTTCCATCTTCAACGTCTGATCGTCAAAGTACGGCAGGCTCAGGCTCAGGCCGCGATTCAACTCATGCCGCGCCGCGCGCCGACTGATCGTCGCGACGTTGTCGATCGTTTCTTAGCGGGCCAGCGCCCGGCCCTGATTGATCAGCTGGCCCAACATGCCGTAGCGTTTCTGCTGGTAGTCTTCGTCGGCCACGATATAGGGCGCGACCGACAGCGCGATGTGCAGCACGTTCATGTAGCGCTGCATTGATGCCAGGTGCGCCTCAGCCTCATTGATCGAGTTCACCAGCAAATGATCGTGATCGTCCAGCGCCACCCACTGCGGCAGATAGAACTGGCGCGCGTAAGCGACGTAAGGCACCAGCAGTTCGCCGCGTCCCGCTTCCGTCGCGCCTTCTTCGGCGATGGCATCCGTCGTCGCCGTGATCGCTGATCCGGCCTCGAGTTGGCCGGCAGTCGGGATCGTGGGAATCGATTCGTCGTCGGCCGCGGCGTAAGTCACCGAGCGGCCCGTCGGCAGCATGTTGTGAACAAGATGCTGCGCCGTGGCGAAGCGCAGCAATTGGCCGCTGATGCGCAGTTCGCGATTGGCCGACTGTTCCAACTCGTTCAGGCGTTGGCGCACCACCTTGTACAGTTCGGTCTTGGAAAACCGATCGAACAGGCCGGCCCCGCCGGCCGATTGCTCACGCTGATCCGTGGGCACGGCCACGGGCTGCGCGTCGCTGCCGGGACCGATCACACGATCCGGCAGGGCGAAGCGAATTTGCGATAGTTTCTGCGCCAGCGCTTCCGCCAGCTGCCGCGCCTGCGCTTCGACAAAACGCTGCGTCAGGGGCGGCTGCGCTTGCAGCAGCGCGCTGGCGGCCTCATATTCTTGCCGTAGATGACCGGCGGTTCCATTCAGTGATTGATATGCCATAGCTGTCTTCCTGTCTTAAACTGATTAGGGTGTGGCTAACAGCGGTTGATCGCCGGTCAAGACCTCGGAGGTTTCATGCGACGGTCCAGCAAGGCACATGCGCCGATGAAAACCTCCGAGGTCTGCGCCCGTCATTTCACCAACCAGATTTAGCCACACGCAAATGATTAACGCACCCGGCTGACCCACAGCCAGATCAAACTAAACTCCACGACCACCGACAGCGCCAGCACCGTATTGCTCGCCGCGCCGCGCACCAGCTGCGTGGTGGCCCACATCTGAAATTCCAGAAAACTGGCCACGATGGCGAAGGGCACGGCGTTGCGAATCAGCGGCCAGACTTCGCGGCGAGCGGGCGGTTGTTCCACGCCGACGTCGTCCAGTACGCGCACCACTGCGCCAAACTCGGCGATCAACTGCTCGCTTAGCGGCAGCGCCGATCGGCCAAAGCGTTTCACGGTCTGCCCGGCCATGCATACAATCGCGTCGCCGGGCTGATAGAGCGGGCGCAGAGCCTTGAGCCACTGCGATTGAAAGACCGTCTGGCCTGTCACGCGCAGTCGATCGTCGCGCGTGATGGACGTCAATAGCGCCAGGCTGCGGCGCGCGCGGGCCTCGTCGTCGGCATCATGCACCAGCGCCACGTACAGCACCTCGCTGCGATCACGCAGCGCCATCGTCCAGACGCGACGGGCCAGCACGGCCTCATCGACTTCGGGCTGCGGCACCAACACGATCAACCGCGTGGGGTGCGATAGTACTTTCTCGGTGGAAGCGATTGCGGGCGTTGGCAGGGTGGGTGGGATAGACATATTGGCCTCGCTGATGGTCCACTTTCACCCTCAGCATATCAAGGCCAGATAAAACGGCGACAAAAAATCAGAGCAAGTGCATAAAGGACAAATAAAGATGGGGGGTGGTAACTTGGTAAATTAGTAGATTGGTAAATGGGTAGGGTGGTAACTGGTGATTGGTAATCGGGGATCGGTAATTGGGGATTGAGGATCAGGCAGTGCAATAGTGAGAGGGTGCAATAGTTGTGCAGTTTGCGAGAGGCGAAGCAGGCCCGCGTGCCGGGGAAGTGCAATCGTGCGCCAGTGCGATAGTGAGATAGTGCCAGTGCTGCGGGTCAGGTACGTCGATTCGCCGATTCGCTGATTTATTATTACTCAGCCGTCGTCATTGCGAGCGCTTTTTGCGAAGCAATCTCAGGGCGTATCAGCGAGCATTGCCAGCCAGGCAGGAGATTGTTCACCTGCACTTGCGCTATGCGCAAGCACGGTGCAAGTGTCGTCGCACGCCCTGTCCGCCGCGTTGCGGCGGGGGCGCGCCAGGCGAACAGCGCTCCTCGCAATGACGGCTGAGCGGTAACGCTGATTCGCTCATCGCTTGATCGCTGACTCGCTCCATCGCTGATTCAAACTTAATCGTCGGCGATGAAGCGATAGCCCACGCCGGGTTCGGTGAGGAAGTATTGGGGTTGTTCGGGATCGGCTTCCAGCTTCTTGCGAAGTTGGCGCATGTACACGCGCAGATATTCGATATGATCGGCATCGGCGGGATCCCACACATGCGTGAGGATCGAGTGGTGTGTTAGCACTCGACCGGCGTTCGCAGCGAGGTAGGCCAACAACTTGAATTCAGTCGCGGTCAATTTCACTTCCACGCCGTCGCAGGTGACGATGTGCTGCATCAGATCGATCGCGATCGGGCCGGCGGTCACGATCGGGTGCGGGCTGCCCTGTGCGCGCGCGGCATGGCGTAACGCCACGCGAATGCGCGCCAGCAGTTCCTCAATGCCAAAGGGTTTGGTCAGATAATCATCCGCGCCCTTGTCCAATGCGGCCACCTTGTCGCGTTCGTTGTCGCGCACCGACAAGACGATGATGGGCACCTGCGTCCACTCGCGCAGCCGCGCACAGACCTGCAAGCCGTCGAGGTCGGGCAAACTCAGATCAAGGATGATCACATCCGGCGGATTGGCGGCCGCCAACGTCAAACCTTCCTCGCCGCGCAGGGCGGCGGTCACACGAAACTGCTTGGCCGTGAGAATGGTGCGTAACGCGCGCACGATTTGCGGTTCGTCGTCGATAACGAGGATATGCGGGCTGTTCATGCTGGCGTCCACTCAGGCGCGACCGGTGCGACTTCGGTCAGCGGCAGTGTGAAATTGAAGATGACTTGATCGGGCGCGTTTTCGGCCCAGATGCGGCCGCCGTGGGCTTCGATGATGCCTTTGCAGATCGACAGGCCCAGCCCGGTGCCTGTAACCCGATCGGCGGCGGTGACCCGATAGAACTTGTCGAAGATGCGCTCCAGGTGTTCGTCGGGCACGGCTGGCCCCTGATTGCTGACCTGCACCTGCAGCCAGCCCGGATCGAGCACGCGCGCGCAAAGTCGAATCTCGGTGTTAGCGGGCGCGTACTTGGCGCTGTTGCTGATGAGATTGCGGAAGACCTGTTCGATCTGCACGTAGTCTACCGACACCAGCGGCAGGTCGTCGGGCAGATCGATTTTTAGCCGGTGATTTTGCGTTGCGGCGCGCAGACTGCCGACGGCGCTGCCCGCGATCTCGGCCAGCGCATTCCAGCGGCGCTGCGGATGCAGCGCGCCCGCCTCGATGCGCGACATGTCCAACACGTTGCCGACGAGTTGATTCAGGTAATCGGTTTCTTCTTCGATCGCCGCCAGCAGTTCCTCGCGCGCGGCAGAATCCCAGGGCACGGCCTCGCTGCGCAGGCTGGTTACCGCCGCCTTGATGGTGGCGAGCGGCGTGCGCAATTCGTGCGACACCGACGATAGCAGCGCGGACTTGAGCCGATCGCTCTCCTCCAACACCTGTGATCGATTGGCCGCGCTCGCCAGCCGCGCGCGCTCGATGGCGATAGCGCCCTGACTGGCGCTGGTGCGCAGCAGGCGCTCTTCGGCCGGTTCAAAGGGCCGGCCTGCTCGCCACACACGAATCTC
>JACRBO010000320.1 GCA_016219235.1 Chloroflexota bacterium | reverse complement strand
GTGCGCCCCAGCCAATCGATGCTGAGTGCGGCCAGGTAAATGAAGAACGGTTCGCGGCCGTTATTGGCGGCAAAATACAGCGGGCGCTCGCCGCCGATTACGCGCAAGGCATCCAACCCGTAGTAAGCCTCGTCGTGATACAGGCCGGGCGGCCACGCGCCTGATTCATATAAACGCAAGACCCCGGCCAGGAGCATCAAGCCTATGACCGGGGCCCATTCTTTCAAGAACTTACGCATGTCGGTAATCGATAATTGGTCCGGCAAAATCCTCAAATTCCAGCGGCCAAAGTATAACACAGGCAGACGGTGTGTCAAAACGCGGCGTGCTATAATCTTCGCACTATGCGCGTAGTGATGATCTCCAAAGCGCTGGTCGTCGGCGCGTATCACAGCAAACTCACCGAACTGGCCGCGCTGCCCAACCTTGAACTGATCGCCATTGTGCCGCCCGCCTGGCGCGACGAGCGCGGCTCGCTGCCACTGGAGCGTACGCCCACGCGCGGCTATCAACTCATCACCACGCCGCTGCGCTTCAACGGCGACTTTCACATGCATCACTATCCTCAACTGCCGTGGTTGTTGAGGCAGCTGCGCCCGGACCTCGTCCACATCGACGAAGAGCCGTACAATCTGGCGACGTGCCTGGCGCTGCGCTCGGCGCAATCGATCGGCGCGCGCAGCCTGTTCTTCAGCTGGCAAAACCTCAACCGGCGTTATCCGCTGCCCTTCAATTTATTGGAACGCTACGTCCTGTCGCACAGCGCTGCGGCGATTGCGGGCAATCGCGACGCGGCGGACGTGTGGCGCGCCAAAGGCTATCGCGGCCCGATCGAAGTCATTCCACAATTCGGGGTCGATCCAATCACGTTTGCGCCTGAATCGAGTAAACGGTCAATCAGTCAATTCGTGATCGGTTACGCGGGCCGCTTCGTCGAAGAAAAAGGGGCGGACGTTTTGCTGCAGGCGCTTGCCGGACTGGATGGCGACTGGCGTGCCGATCTGATCGGCAGCGGCCCGTGGCAGGACCGATTGATCGAGCTGGCCCGATCGCTCGGCGTGGCCGATCGGGTGCGGTTCTTGCCGTGGGTGTCGTCGCACGCCATCGCGGACGTATATCGTTCATTTGATGTATTGGTGTTGCCGTCACGATCAAAGCCCAACTGGATCGAGCAATTTGGCCGCGTGCTGGTAGAAGCGATGGCGTGCGGCGTGCCCGTCATCGGCTCGACGTGCGGCGAGATTCCCAACGTCATCGGCGATGCGGGGCTAATCTTTCCCGAAAGCGACGTGGAGGCGCTGCGCGAACACTTGCGCTGTCTGCAAAGCCAGCCTGCGCTCCACGCCGAACTCGCTCAACGCGGCCGGCAGCGCGTGCTCGATCACTTCACGCAGGCCCAGATCGCGCGCAAGACGCATGAGGTGTATCACAGAGTAATGGGGAGATTAGTAGATTGGTAAATTGGTCAATCGGTAATCGGTCAATCGGTCAATCGGTAACCGGTCAACCGATTACCAGTCAACCAGTTACCGATTACCAGTTGACCGGTTGACCAGTTACCAGTTGACCAGTTGACCAGTTACCAATTACCAATCACTCGTCACCGGTCATTGCTCATTGTTCATTGATCATTGTTCATTTATAATCGCCCCATGACTTCACCCTTGCGACGTGTCGCCGTTGGCGCGCAGCTCTTGCACGGGCAAGGCGGTTATCGCAGCGCAGGCATACACACGTACATCGAGCAGACGCTGCGGCATTTGCCTCAGGCCGATCCCGTTCTGGATATGACTGTGTTTACGCGGCATGCGCCCGCCGATTGGCCGCCCGCCATTCAGGTGCGCTCGACGCGCTGGCCGACCGAACGGCCGATCATTCGCATCCTGTGGGAGCAATTGGTTTTGCCGCGCGGGGCGCGTCGGATTCGCGCGGACATCTTGCACGCCACCGCTTTTGTCGCGCCAGTGTTGCGCCCGTGCCCGACCGTCGTCACGATCTACGATCTGAGTTTTGCGCTATTTCCGCAGTATTTTCGCGGCTTCAATCAGGCCTATTTGCGCGCGGGCACACGCTGGACGGCGCGGCACGCGACGCGCCTCATCGCGATTTCGGATCACACGCGCCGCGATATTCATCGCTTGTACGATGTGCCGCTCGACCGCATCGATGTAGCGTATCCCGGCGTCGACGAATCACTGCGCCCGATCGATCCGGCGGCGCTCGAACGATTCCGGCGCGAGAAAAATTTGCCTGAGAAGTTCCTGTTGTTTTTGGGCACGCTCGAACCGCGCAAGAATCTGGTGACTTTGATCGAAGCCTTTGCCCAATTCAAGCGCGAGTGTCCCGATGGAGAACTGGTGCTGGCGGGCGGCGTGGGCTGGCTGGCCGATGGAGTCTTCGCCGCGATCGAGTCGTCGGGCGTGAAGGACAGTATCGTTGTGCCCGGTTACGTGAAGGCCGAAGAAAAAGCGTTGTGGTTAGGCAGTGCCACCGCCTTTGTGTATCCGTCCATCTATGAAGGCTTTGGCCTGCCGCCGCTGGAAGCGATGGCCTGCGGCACGCCCGTGATCGTTTCCGATGCGGCCTCGCTGCCGGAAGTCGTCGGCGACGCCGGAATCTCGATCGGGCCGCGAGATCCGATCGGGTGGGCACAGGCTTTGCAGCGCGTGTGGAACGATCAGCCGTATCGCACCGAGTTGCGCGAGCGCGGCCTGCGTCAATCGAAGAAGTTTACGTGGCTGGAAGCGGCACGCCAGATCGCCGCAACCTATCAGCGGGCGCGTGCCGCGTGAACGATCAACGACGGCGCGGGTTGCGATCGAATGCGGGCTTGATCGGGTTGACGATCGCCGCGCTGGTGTATGGCCTGATCGAATCATTCGTCGTGGCAGCATCATACTGGGACGGTGTGTTCGGCGTGGTACTGGGCCTGTTCATCTGTGCACAGCCAGCCGCAAATTTGATCGATTCATTGTATCGCGCCCGACAGGCGCGCGGCGACGAACCGGGCTGGCTGCCGCCACTGTTGAATGGGCTGGCGATGTTGGCCGGCATTAGCGTGATTATCCTCGGCACCGTGCAATTGACACGGGCGGCACAGGTACGTTGAGACCGATTGCTATGCTCTTCAAGCCGGACTCCAAATATCCCCGCTGGCTCATGTGGATCGTGGTGATCAGCGACGTGGTGTTGATCAATGCCGCGTTTGCGCTGGCCTACACCTTGCGCTACCGGCTGCAACTGTTTCTGTCAGTCGATCCGGCCTTCGATAACCCGCCCGATGTGTTTGTGCCGTTTCAACTGGTGCTGACGACGCTGCTGCTGCTGGCGCTGAAGATCGACGGCGTGTACGAGCCGCGCCGCCTGGGCATGTGGCTCGATCAAATGTGGCGCATCGTGCGGGCCACGATGATGGCGAT
>JACRBO010000301.1 GCA_016219235.1 Chloroflexota bacterium | reverse complement strand
GCCGGTCTTTGCGCCGGTCGGCACGGCGGCGACGGTGAAAGGTGTGCCGCCGCGCGATCTCAAAGACCTCGGCGCGACGCTCGTCCTGTCGAACACCTATCACCTCTATCTGCGTCCCGGCGATGATCTCATCGCGCGCCTGGGCGGCCTCCATCGCTTCATGGGCTGGGACGGCCCTATGCTCACCGACTCCGGCGGCTTTCAGGTCTTCTCGCTGCAAGACCTGCGCAAGGTCGATGACGACGGCGTGACCTTTCGCTCGCATCTGGACGGCAGTATTCATCGTTTCACGCCGGAGAAGGTCATCTCGATCGAAGAGCATCTGGGCGCGGACATTATGATGGTGCTCGACGAGTGCCCGCCGCCCACGCAGCGCGAAGTGAACGAGAAAGCCCTGCGCCGCACCCATCTGTGGGCCGAGCGCTGCAAACGCGCCCAGACCCGATCGGATCAGGCGCTGTTCGGCATCGTGCAGGGCGGTGTCTTTCCCGATCTGCGCGAGCAATCCGCACGTTTCCTGATGGACCTCGACTTTCCCGGCTATGCCATCGGCGGGCTGGCCGTGGGTGAAACGAAAGCGCAGATGCACAGCGTACTCGATCTGATGGATCCGATTTTGCCGGAAAACAAGCCGCGCTATCTCATGGGCGTAGGCACCGCCGACGATTTCTTCGAAGCGGTAGCGCGCGGTGTGGACATCTTCGATTGCGTTTTGCCCACCCGCCTGGCCCGCCACGGCGCGGCGATGACCAACACCGGCCGCATCAACTTGCGCAACCTGTCGCTGGCTGAGGACACCGGCCCCATCGAAGACGGCTGCACCTGTTATGCCTGTACACATTTCTCGCGCGGCTACATCCGGCATCTTATGGTTGCCAAAGAAATCGTCGGGCTGTATCTGGCCTCGATCCACAATCTGCATTTCCTCCTGAACACGATGCGACAAATTCGAGAATCGATCTTTGACGGGACGTTTGATCAGTTGAAGGCAGAGCGGCTGCCGAAACTCACTCGTACTGCGTAAAGCGTAGTGCGTAAGCGCAGGTTACGAAGTACGAACACTTGCCCTGGCGGGCAGTGCCAAGGTTACGCATTACGATCATGTTCTACCTTTTCCTTGCCATCAGTGTCCTGCTCATCGCGCTCACCCTCCTCGCCTACCTCGGCTCCAACTACCTGCTGGCGCGGCGCAAGCCCGATCCGCCTGCCTCGCCCGCCGATTTCGATCTGGCCTTTGAAGAAATCGAGTTCCAATCGGGCGACGGCACAACCTTGCGCGGGTGGTTTGTGCCCGCCCGATCGATCCCGACGGCCCGCATGGCGGCCCCGACAGTCGTCATCTGTCCCGGCGCTAACGGCTCGCTGGACGCCGACGCGGCATTCTTACCGTGGTTTCACAATTTAGACCTGAATGTGCTAATATTCGATTGGCGCGCGCATGGACGCAGCGACGGGCAATTGACAACGCTGGGTTACGATGAGCGCTATGACTTAATCGCCGCGGTAGAGTATGCCAAAGCGCGGGGCGCGCCTAAAATCGGCGTGCTGGGCCTGTCGATGGGCGGCGCGGTAGCACTGTCAACCGCCGCCATCTGTCCCGATATTGACGTCGTCGCGGCCGATTCGGCCTTTGTGCACATCGTGACCGCGGTGGCCGCCGGTCTGGGCGAACGCGGCCTGCCCGATGGGCTTGCGTACCTGATCGCGCGGCTCATCTTGGTCACAGCCGGGCTGCGACTGGGCAAGAACCTGTTCGAGGCCGATCCGGTGCGCTGGATCGATCGGATTGCGCCGCGGCCGTTATTGTTGATCTACGGTGGACGTGATCCATTCGCCCCGCCCGTCGAGGTTGAGTTACTCAATCGGCGCGCGGGCGAGCCTAAAGACATCTGGCGCGTGCCCCAGGCCGCGCATCGCGAGATTCAGGCGCTAGAACCAGACGCTTATCGCGAACGCCTGACTCGCTTTTTCAAGGACAATCTGCGCTAATTCGATCGATGGATGTGAGTATGAGCCAATCCGAGCAAGTCGTGGCCGAACTGAACGAGCAGATCAGCAAACTGGAGTCGCTGCGGCAGTTGCTGGGCGATGCGGTGGTCGATGCGAAACGCGCTGAACTTCAGGCGCAGATCAATTCGGTTAACGGCGGCGTGTCCATCACGGCCGAGTCAGCCGCTATCGGTCGCGACGTCGTCGGCCGCGACAGGCTCGCCAGCGCGTCGGTTGGCGGCAACAATGCGGGCGTGGTGTTAGTGGATAGCAATGTCAGTTCCATCATCGTGGGCGCCGACCGCGAAGCGCCGGAAAAATTGCTGCAAGCCTACTATCGATCGTTGGCGGCTGAGTGCCGCCGTTTGCCGTTGGGCGTCATCGACAAGGAATTTGTGAGAACCAGCGGCGAGCAGATGATCCCCCTGCCCGACGTGTACATCGATCTGGACGTGATCGAACCCATGCACGACAGCGACAGCGAGCGGGCCTGGGCAGCGCGCCTGTCACGCGGCGAAGGCCGGCAGCGCACCAGCTTGCTGGACACTCTGGCCGACTCCGACAACATGTGGGCCGTGCTGCTGGGCGATCCCGGTTCGGGCAAGACAACCTTTATCAACTACCTGGCGTATCTCATCATCAACAATCCCGCCGCGCTGCCCAAATCGCTGCAAAATCTGCTGCCCGTGCGGCTGATTCTGCGCGAAGCCGCTGCGCGCCACATCGCCGCCGATGTCGAAAAGGGCACGGCGCACATGCTGTGGGATGCGTTGCAGGACGACATCACCATCCGATTGGGTGAAGCGGCGGCCCGACGGTTGTTGCCCTATCTGCAAGAGCGCCTGTTGAATGAAGGCGGGTTGATTTTGCTCGACGGTTTGGATGAAGTGCCAGAAGCGCAGCAGCGCCGCAAGACCCTGCTGGAAGCGGTGCAAGAACTGGCGGGATTGCTGCCGCGCGATCGATCACGCATTCTGGTGACCGCCCGGCCGTACGCCTACGCCGATCGGAAGTGGCATCTGGACGACTTTTCGATTTTGGCGCTGGCGCCGTTCAATGAGCATCAGGTCGAACGCTTCATCACACGCTGGTATCAGGCCGTGCGCCTGTCGACCGGCTGGAATCAAGAGACGGCGCACGACAAAGGCCGCCGCCTGTTCCTGGTGCTGAAAGAGCGCCCCTACCTGGCCGATCTGGCCTCGCGCCCGCTGTTGTTGACGCTGATGGCCACGCTGCACTCCAGTTTGGGACAGCTGCCCGAAGATCGCGCCGATCTGTATGAAGAGACCGTGAAACTGCTGTTGGGCCGCTGGCAGCGCGCACGCGAAGTCAAAGGCCCCGGCGGCGAACCGGTGGTCGAGCCGGGCATCACGCAATCCCTGCGCGTGGGCGAAGAACGCATTCGCACCGCGCTGTAAGCGCTGGCCTTTGCCGTGCACGATCGGCAGCGCAAAGAGCTGGTGCGCGACGAAGAGCCGGCCGACATCTCCGAAGGCGAAGTGCTGGTCGCGTTCAAATCACTGTTGCGCAACGTCGATCCGGAAGCGCTGCTGCACTATCTCAAGGACCGCGCCGGTTTGCTCATCGCGCGGCGCAATGGCGTCTACACGTTTCCGCACCGCTCTTTTCAAGAATATCTGGCCGCCTGCTACCTGGCCAATCAACCGCAATTTGCCGAACGCATGCACCAGCTGCTGCAAGAAGATGCCCGCTGGTGGCAGGAGGTCTTTCTGCTGGGCGTGGGCAAGGCCAAGCAGGGCGGCCTCAGCAGCGCCACGTCGATGATCGGT